>DATGCB010000500.1:0-6095 GCA_035312365.1 Eudoraea sp.
TTTTTTAATCGCTTTGGCCACCACAAGGATGCTTGCCGCCACCAGCCCAAAAAAGAAAGACCACAATGGAATGGGCTCATGCTCCAGCAACCAACTGATGATCTTTGAAAATGAAAAAATGCTGATGATCATGCCAATGAAAAGGACGATCAAAAAGCTGCCATTCAGTTGCTGCCAAAAACTTTTAAACCCTTCTTTTCGCCAAAGCCCAAGGGTGTTTGGGCTGATGTTGTTGATTGAGGAGATCAACTCTTCGTAGATCCCAGCCACAAAAGCTATGGTTCCTCCGGAAACACCGGGAACCAATTCGGCAATGCCCATGGCCATGCCTTTTAGTGCAATTACAACGTAATGAGTGAGATTTCGACCTCCCATAAAAAGCAAAAAAACAAAAGTAGCTTTTTTTATTCGGAAGCCTTTTGGATATCAGAAATTATGTTCTGAGCCCATTGTGAATGAAATTCCTTCGGAAATTCGGCCTCAAACATGGAGCGTTCATCAATATTGCATTTCAATGCCTTGATCAACCGTTGCTCTGCTTTATCCAGTTCATTGATCATTAAATATAATCCCGCAAGCTTGTAATCTATCTGAGCTTCTTCGTGGTAGAACTCCTGACCCTGTATCAATATTTCAATGGCAGAAAGAAGGTCGTCATTCCCGATAAGTGTATCTGCCCAGCTGATCCAGGTATCCAATTCGTAATTCCCCAGTTCAACCGCCTGCTTGTATGAATAATCGGCCTCGTCATAGTTCTTCAGGGCAGCATGGATCCCGGCACATTTTTTCCAATACAACGGATTTTCACCATCAATGTTGATCGCCTTGTTCATATAGTACAAAGCCTTTTCAAAATTTTCCTTTCGACTGTAAAAATCAGTAATGGCCAGCCAACCCTTATCTAACAGGGGGTCTTCATGAACTGTCTGATAATAGTAGTATTTGGCTAGATCATCATTATTTAGTTTTTCATGGCACTTGCCCATGCGTAAATATGCATGGGAGGTTGGGTCTTCCATTTTGATCGTCGTCTCGTAATTCTCAATGGCCTCATTGTATTTGCCCATTTTTTCAAGGACCTTCCCTCTTTCAAAATAGGCCCCGATAAACGATTCGTCCGATATGATGGCAAAATCAAATGCCGCCAGTGCTTCGGGATACATTTGTTCAGTAAAAAATTGCTTGCCTAATTGATGCCAGGCCACCTGGCAATACGGGTTTCTTTCGAGATACTCGTTGAGATAATGTATGGCTCCGTTGTAGTCCTCCAAAAACTCAAAACAATAGATCACATTGTAGAGCGAAGAATAGTCCTGCTGATCGTATGTGACACATTTCATAAAATTCTCCCTGGCCATCTCAAAATCGTCCATAAAGAGATACTCCATGCCTAGCAACGAATGAATATCAAGACTGTCCTCAGCCAGCTCCAATGCCCTTTTAAGCAGAATAATGGCAGCTTCATGATTGTCTTTTTTTGAATAGATGTTGGCTCGCTGCACATAGATCTCTTCATTGGTGCTTTCCAAAAGCTGCAGTTGGTCCAGGATCTTTTCTGCAAGTTCCAGGCTGTTCTCAAAAACCAGCACCTCAACGTGCAGCAATTTTAGTTCTATAGAACCGGGGTGTTGTTGCAGGCCTATCTTTATCGCCTTTTTCGCAAGTGATATTTTACCATTGTTGAGGTAGTGGTGAATAATGTCCTCAAAATCCTCTGCATCAAAAAAGTAGACATCATCTGTCTTGAGCATGGATTCAAATTTGGCTATGGGTTGGCTCGGTCTTTCGTTAGGTTCTAACGCCATAGGCAGCTGCTTGGTTAAACTATGGAATTAAAAATAGTCCTTTTGACACTACTCTTTGTTCCTGATTTGGGCTTTATTATTAACAAAATAGTTAACAAGTTATTGCTTAAATTCCGTTAAAACTTGCAGAATCATATCACACCCTTTATCGATCTCCCCTTTAGATATGGTTAATGGCGGAGATATGCGTACTGCCCGTGGTTCAAAAAGGAGCCAAAAAAGCAGTAGCCCTTTTTTGGTACATTGGCGAATGAGATAACTGGCTATTTCGGGGCTTTCCAGGATCAGGGCGAGCATTAATCCTTTTCCACGGATCTCTCTGATGTATAGGTGTTTTAACCTTGACCTGATTTGTTTTTCCTTTTCAAGGGCCTCTGAAATTAACGATCCGGCTCTGATTTCCTCCAGGGTGGCCAAACAGGCAGCGGCAATTACGGGATTCCCCCCAAAGGTGGTAATATGGCCTAATTCGGGCTTCTCTTTTAATGACTGCATCATCATCCGGGAGGCTACAAATGCCCCTACCGGCAAACCGGAGGCCATACCCTTGCCGATAACCAGTATATCCGGGGTACAATCATAATGTTCAAACGCGAATAGAGCCCCGGTCCTTCCAAATCCCGGCTGAATTTCATCGAGGATAAGAAGCGCGCCCACCTCATTGCATCTCAGCCTGACCTTTTTCAAATAATCATTTTCCGGTACAATAAAGCCAGCTCCGCCCTGGATGGTCTCCAGAACCACTGCCGCCGTTTTCCCGGTAATTTTTCCGAGGTCTGCAGGATTGTTAAACTGAATGTAAGAAATATCGGGAATCAACGGCCTGAATGGCGCTTTTCGCTCCTCAAAGTCCATAAGGCTAAGGCTTCCCATGGTATTTCCATGGTAGGCCTGCCTTGCCGCGATGATCTGGGACCGTCCTGTGAACCGCCTGGCCAATTTAAGTGCCCCTTCCATGGCTTCCGTACCGGAATTCACAAGATAGGTCGTTTGCAGGGGGTCAGGCAGGCAAGATGCCAGCAGTTTGGTATAGGCCACTGCCGGTTCCTGAATGTACTCCCCATACACCATAACATGCATGTAGCGCTCTGCCTGCGATTTGATGGCTTTGACGACTCTGGGGTGACAATGCCCTAAACTGCAGGCCGAAACCCCTGCAATAAAGTCAAGATACTGCTTCCCCCTGGTATCATAGACATAACTGCCCCTGGCGCGGGAGACCTCTAATCCCAATGGGTGGGGCGATGTCTGTGCCTGGTATGTAAAAAAGTCGTCTTTCATGTTAAAAACCTCAGATTCCCCTTCAGATCAATAAAACCGGATATGGCCCGATTAGTTTCCCTTTTTTACTTTTTTTGACCCGGGACGATCGGCAGCCTTAATGGCTCTGTCATTTGAAGGGGGTATTTTATTGATAGGGTCTCCCTGATTTTTGCTTCGTTCTTCCTCCTCTGCATCAATGTCTATGGGATGATCTATACCCTGTATTGCAGGCAGAACAATGTTGTTATCGTCCTCATCAAATATATCGTCCTTGGTCAGAATCCGTTCATCCCCTCTCCAGATAAAGCCTTTCAGCTTCCGGCTGTTCACGGGCAGGTCCTTTTCAGGAAAAATATCACCATCGGGGTCGGTAAAGAACGTAATATCCTCAATGTCATTTTCGGCCATGGTCATGCGGATGGCGCTGCAAATGGTTTTATTGATTCCAACGAGTTCATTGTCATCATTGTACATATAATAGATCACTTCGGTATTTTTAACCAAATCCACTATTTTCAGCTCATTTTCAATAAACTTACCGAACAGGTCCTTTCCTTTGGCCTGATTATAACCGGTATTACTTATGCTGTCCAGCGAAATAATAAAGGCATTGTTGATCACCTTCAGGGAATCCATTTTTTCGGTTTCCATATCGGTGATAAGATGAATGCTGTCACCGGTCATCTGGTTTTCAACATTCCACAATACAGGGGCCTTTATCAATTGAGTGATCCCTGATCTCTGATCAAAGTGAATAGAATCACATTTGCCGCTAAGGTCGGTTTTGTAAAACTTGGCATTCCTGAATGCACGCAGGATACGTGCTTCAGGCTTTCCGGTAACCATTAAAGTATCGCCGTGCATATACAATGTATCCTGTTCAACCAGGGATTTGGAGACAGCTCGTTTGGTTGCAAATACCGAATCCATGGCCTTAAAAACCTCTGCATAATGGGCTTCGATCACGCCCCGATTTATAGTATCGGTGACTTTAATATGGTTGGTGGCAGAGGCGAATTGAGATGCCTTGTCGAAATAGACACTATCTCCCTCGATGATCCTGTTATTATAGTTGATTTTGGTATTTTTTATCCCGTAGCCGCTTTCGATCTTGGTATCATAGAATCCGCGTTCACAATAAATTTTATAGGTTTTACCCGTAATGGTAGACGGGCCGTACATATACGCATTCTTGGAAGTCCGGTAGTAATCCAGTTGTTCGGAATCTATCGTATACTCCGGATTTTGGATATGAACGCTGTCTAAAAATTGCAATTTTTTGATTTCCAGGAAATAACGCCCAATTTCGCTGGTCAGGGTATTGGCAGAATCGACCACTATCCCCGTGGTATTGTAATAAGACTCCTGCTTTCCCCGGTCAAAATACAAGGTGTCCGTCCTTAGCGTCATGTCTGAATTTGTAAAAACCACCTGTTCTCTGGCCTTCGCCATATTCGCATTCCCGTCCCAATCAATTTTTCTGCTCGTTAAAAGAACAGAATCCCCCTGTTTCATTCGAATATTACCAAGGGCCTTTAACTTGTTTTCCTTTTGATAGTAAATGGCAATGTCACACCAGAGATTTGCCCCCTGGTGTTCAAACTGTACCTGCCTGTCATCTTTACTGAAGATAGAAGCTCCCGGATATTGAAGCTCATCTTTGGTGAAATTCGCCCCGTAAACAATATTGATCTGTTTCCTCTCAGGGGGTTGTTCCTGAGCCAGCCCGGATACCTGAAGTACTACCACCAATAAGAATAAAGTGAAACTTCGCAAGACCTGAATTTTGTCCAAAAATAGTTTTTTTTAGAGCAGGGCAATAGGGATTGTGACGGATTTAGGATTTCAATGCACGCTTAGACCTTCGATAAACACACAGGACTTAATTTCCGGGGAAAGTCCCCCCGACCCGGATCGGGGATCCTCGTCTTTCATTCAGCTATACACGATGCAATTTTATAGGGTATGTTTTCTCTGAGGCCCATTGGGGGATATACAAATTCTCATCACCATCTACCAGGACGTCGTGCGGATTCATAAAGGTCTTCCCATCAAACACAGGGGGTGATAAAATACCATCTTTGTATTCGGGGGCACTGCCGCCCGGTAATGAAACTATGGTATTGTCCCGGTCCAAAATAGCCAGCATACCGTCATAGGTATCCCACGTTCTGGTGACAATGACGGCAAAGTAAATATTATGCCCATGTATGACAGGCCTGCACACGGAACAGCCGGGAAGCGAGATGGTTTCCAGGTGTTGTCCCGCTAATGAAAATCGCTTGAATTGCTGAGCAGCACGGGAGGTGATTAACAGGGTTGGGTTTTCACTGTCTCTGTTATCCAGCGTTACTCCATGGCAACAATTAAATTTGTCCTGACCCTCGCCCTTGCCCCCAAAATGCCTGATATATTCTCCGGCAGGTGAATACTGTATGATATAATTCTCCCCGTAGCCGTCGGCAATATATATATCCCCATTAGGTCCTATGGCGGTTTCGGTAGGTTTAAACTGGTCATCTGTGCTGTATCCGGAAACCTCCCTGGGCCTTTCAAATTCCATTAAAATACGTCCATACAGGGTAGTTTTAAATACCCTGTGGGTGTTGGGATCAGTAATAAACAAAAATTGTTCACTTCCCTCTCCGGTAATCGTTAAACCATGGGCACCGGGAAAATCCCTGCCCCAGGAGTCGAGCACCTTTCCCGAACGGTCATAGATCAGTATATTGTTATTGTGTTCACCCGTAGTGGTCATTAAGATCCTGCCCTTGTTATCCAGAACCATTTCATGGCAATCATTTACCGGAATCTTTGATGGGTCCTGCACCCCCCATTCTTTGTCCACCCTATATTTGAATTCTCCATGGCCAACAACATCCTTCGTGTTATTGGCAATAGTGCCGAAAGCCATTCCCGGCAAGGCAGTTCCCGCCACCGCGCACAGGGTCGATTTTTTAATAAAATCTCTTCGTTGGTTTTTATGATTTGCCATTGTCTCAGCGTTTATTTTAAAAAGGCAATGCG
>DATGCB010000501.1:0-6116 GCA_035312365.1 Eudoraea sp.
CCGTAATTTTAGAAATATTATCCGCCGGGTCCGAATCGTCATCGGCCGAGGTAAAAGTCGGCCCGCCATCCGTTCCTGCATCATAGGAAATTGCATCTACGGTGAGGTCATCGACGAAGGCACCGTTGTCTAACATAGATACATTCTCTATGGCCACAAACCAATCGGGACTGGGGGCAATCATGCTCACAAGGGTCACCAGCGGAAAGTCATTGGTCACCGTTATTTGGAAAGTGGCTTCGGAAAATCCGGTGGTCAGGCCTTCCCCGATGACGGTGGAAGAGGCCATCCCTGCAGTTACCAGGGCATCGATTTCCAATGCAAGTTCAGCAGTGGCCCCGGTTTCTGCCATAATTTCCATGCCATCGCTCGCGATCTCATCCTCTTCAAAAAATAAAGTCCCCGTCTTGTGTACCATGCCAATGGCAGGGGAGAAATGATCCCCTGACGGGAAATCAGCCGGGTGGTTGGAAGCACTCCAGTTACCAACAAAAGTAACATTATAAGTAGCCATGGTTGGCATGGGTGGTTCTTCTACGGTGATGTGCTGTACCAGGGTAAGCGTATTGTCTTGCCCCCCGTCGTTGGCGGCAGTCAGGGTAACGGTAAAATTCCCCACATCGTTATAGGTAACCGTTGGATTTTCCTCTGTGCTCATGTTGGGGTCACCCCCGGGAAAAAGCCACAGAAATGAGGTTGCATTTAATGATGTATTGTCGAATGTTACACTGGATCCCGCGTCCACCGTGGTAGCGGAGGCTATAAAACTGGCAAAGGGCGCAGGCCCCTGTTCCGGATCTGAACCATTGTCGTTACTGCAGGAGCCCAATAAAAAAAGAACAAACCCAAGGTGCATTAACTCTTTCATAGTTTTTTAATTTATAATGGCAATAAGCCTTTAAAACTTACGACTTATTTCTAATACTGGTGAAATGCCCGGGAAACAAATTCAAGTACCACGGGGAGGGACTCCCGCCAATAGGACCAGCTATGCCGGCCATCCCGAACCCTGTATTCGTGCGGAACCTCCTTTTTAACCATGGCAATATGGACCAGGCTATTTCCTTCATACAGGAAATCATCATCCCCGCAATCAATAAACCACCGAACCGAACTAATTTCCTCCTTCTTCCCGTTATCGATCAGATGAATTGCATTGTGCTGCTCAAAGTATGATTTTAAACTTGCATCGCTGAAGGTTTCCTCATTCCGTTCAAGGCGTTCCTTCAGGTCTTCCAGGGTGAGCGGCCCGACATAGGCGCTCAACGGACAGGCCGAAGAAAACAAATCCGGCCGATGAAGTGCATACATAAAAGTGCCACCCCCGCCCATGGAGAGCCCCGCAACTGCACGATACCTCTTTTCGGATTTGATACGATACGCCTTTTCAACATAAGGTAAAAATTCTTCAAAAAAGAAATCCTCATACCTCCAGTCGCCCCCTATGCTATTAAAATATCCCCGCCGTCCCGTATTGGCATCAGGCATTACAATGATCATAGGGGTAGCGGATCCGTCCCTGATCGCCTGGTCGGCAATGCGCAGTACTTCGCCAAACTGCACCCATCCTGTCTGATCATCCCCTGCACCATGAAGCAGGTATAAGACAGGATAACTGCGTTTGGAAGTATCGTAATCCGGTGGCAGGTATATCGCAAATTTTCGCTCGCCTTTTAAAAGGGTACTCGTCATGGTTAGTTCATCGAATACTTTGCCGGATTGGGCAGGGACCCAAGCTATTACACAAAGTAAGAGGCACCCAATGGACAGGCGTGTTTTCATACTAATTTTTTCAGTCATTTTGTTTTATTTAAAACGATTTAACAGGTGCACTTACCGCGCAGCCCCGGATCTTTATACTTATTGAAGTGAAGGTGCCGTTCCCCATCTGACCGATACAGATGGGATAACCTCGAATCTGCCTCTTCCCCTGCGATCCCAAACCCTTAAAAGTACTATTTTTTGGAATATGTTGGATACACCGGAAGGCTTACCCCTGGCCTACCTGAACTTTAGCTTTTTTTCAAAGCACAAACTATTCTCAATACCTGCATACTGCCCGTAATTCGGAATCCGCTGGTACCCTCTGTTTTGATAGAGCTGAATGGCTTCGGGCTGTCTTTTCCCGGTCTCCAGAATACACCTTTTACATTGCAATTCCACAGCCCATTCCTCCAGTGCAGCAAGTATGCGGGAAGCAAAACCTTTTCCGCGGTTATTGGGACGGACAAACATCCGTTTTATTTCCATGGTCTTTGGTGAAAACGCCTTGATTGCCCCGCAGCCTTCCGGAATCAGGTCATCATAGAGTACCACCGTATATTTCAGGCCTTCAATTTTATTAAATTGGTCATAGAAGGCATGATCCGCACCGTCCCTCTCGCTAAGTTCTGCATCAAGAGAAGCTACCAATGCGACAAAATCAGCGTTTTTTGAATTCGTACGTCGTATTTGAATCATCTGTTGCATGTATACTTCGCTCCGGGGGCATATACAAACGAATACGGCAGCACCAAATGTCTATTCATCCGTCATAAACAGCGCATTGGCAAAAAACAACTTACCGTTCTCCCAAAATCCGCGAAAAAGCGGATTGTCTACCATATAGATCACCTGCCCTTCCCCGTGGTGCTCCATCCCAAATACCAGGGTATTTCCGAGCTTTTTTTGAGCTTCGCTACCCGCAAAACCGGCAACGGGTTTGGTAACTCCCTCAATATAGGCAACCGTACCGTTTTCAAGATAGTCGTAGGTGGCATTGCCAAGTTTTAACGTAAAATAGGTCTTGTCATAACCATAGGCCAGCGGATGTGTGGGATCTACCTTAGCTTCAAAAATGGCGCCGGTTATGGCCTCTTTTATTTGATCTCTTTGAGTGAGGTCAAAGGGCTGGATAGCTACCTCTGTACTGTCCCTATCCTTTTCTCTGGTTTTAATTTTAAAGCCTTTTTCACCATCTATGCCCTTTATGGCACCGCCCATGGCGATCAGCCTGCCTCCTGCTGCCACCCATTCCTTTAGCTTTTCTAAAAGTTCATCCTTTATAAACTGACCATAACCCGCACCATCCGGCAACACCAAAACATCATAGTCTGCCAGCGTAACCTGTTCAAAATAGCTCGCATCAAGTACTGCGAGGGGATACTGCAACTGCTGCTCAAAGAAATGCCATATCTCTCCGAAACGCAGGTAAAATGTGGGATCACCCGAAAGCACGGCCACCTTAACATTGGGTACCATAGTAACGTACCCGGAACCAAGGTCCTTTCCCTTGTCAACAAAACCGGTTGGGGTGGCGGTGATCGATTTATGGAATTTTCTGCTGGTTTCGGTTAGGATATCTATAAAATCCTTGTTGTTTTTATTGTCAGAACTGGTGATGATAAGGCTCCCCCTCTCATAGGACCTTCCCTCCAATCTGAACGGTTTATGTGCAAAGCGTACCCGCACATTCTTCTGCAACAAAGCCGCCAAAAACCGGGCATCATCCATACTGTTCCAATCGGTCAAATAGGCATAGGCGGATCCTTCAATTTCAATTGGTTCCGAAACAGTATTCAGCGCATCAACCGTGGAGACCGGATTTTCCGAAGCAATTGCGTTTAATCCATAAGCATAAGGCAGGGACCAGGCAGTTATGTCATAAGTAAGCGAATCACTTAATTTTGCGTCGGGTTCAAAAAGGACCTTGACCAGTGTTCCCTTGGTTTGGTCTGTTGAAATCACGACCTGACTGCCATCGATTTTCATGCTCCCCTGTCTTCTGGTAGTGTAATCATATCCTTTGACTGTTCCACTGCCTGCAGTTCCGTATTTGATATTGTGTTGATCGAGCAATTTGGTCAATGCACTGACCTTATCGTGATCCCCCCCGAGCACGTAGCTTTTGTATTTATAATTCTTATTCCTGTAAAATTTTTTGAATTCCTCATTCAGCTTTCCGGCATTGGCTGAAGCAACTTCGACCGTGGAAAGCCCTGTGGTATGGTGATGGGCGATCCGATCTTTTAATGTCAGCGTATCACCGATCCGGGTAATAATTCCAAGACCCGCACGACCGCTACCACCTTGTTCATAGGTCATTCCTATAGCCCCGTTATAGGTGGGATAGGTATCGCCATAACTGGGATAAAAAAGGTCAAATACTTCTTTGGTAAAATAAAACCAGCCATTGGCATCAAAATAGCGGGCATGGTTCTTGCCTATGGTCACCTGGAAGTCGCGCTGAAATTTTGTGATCACCTCATGGAACGGCTCGGAGGCAGGCGCAAAGAAATAGGGGTTGTCAACTCCCTGTTCGTGAAAATCCACGTGAACATGGGGTAGCCACTCATTGTATTTCTTTAGGCGTTGCCTGCTTTCAACCTGTGTAAGCCAGGCCCAGTCCCTGTTGAGATCAAACATATAATGATTGCTCCTTCCGCTCAACCATCCCTCATGGTGTTCTTTACTGTTGGGGTCTGTGGTATAGGGCGTATTTTTATACTGGTTGTACCAATTCACGTATCGGTCCCTGCCATCGGGGTTGATGCACGGATCCATAATGACCACGGTATTTTCCAGATAATGCTGCTTTGTGGTCAGCAGGTCATACAAAGTCTTCATAGACGCCTCAGTGCTCACACTTTCGTTCCCGTGTACATTATAACTGAGCCATACAATGGCCTTGGTTCCGTTACCTTCACCGGAAGTATTTTTCAGGTGCTCGGTACGGATACCCTCTAAATTTTGGATATTTTCAGAAGAACTTACAAATGCTGCCAGCAATGGCCTCCGTTCGTTCGTGCGTCCGTATTCCTGCAGTCTAACCCTGCCTGATGCCGCTTCTGCAATATATTGGTAATAATCCACCACCTGGTGATGCCGTGTAAACTGGGAACCCAGTTCATATCCCAAAAATTCCGACGGGGATTTAAGTTCCTGTGCGCGGCCAAAAAATACGAATAGCAAGAGTAAAGCTAGTAAAAATACCTTCATACGGTGGCTTGATTGATAAGCTACCAAATCTAAGAATTATTCGGATATTCGGCCGGATTTTTCGTCTAGCGGCCTTGAAATTGGATCAAAGATGGTCCCTTCCCGGTTTGCCGTTGGACCATTAAACATCTTAACGTATTTTTGGGAAGAGTAAAAGCGAAGAATTTTATCTTTGATCGGATTTAATACCTTACATGGAATCTGAGTGTATCCCTTTTAGAAAAACCGGCTATTTTCCCGAACTAATTTGCGATTATCTGGAAGAAAAAGACAGTCTTCGGCCGTTTTATCACAGGTATGCCACCCTGGAGGAATTTGGCGTACAGATCTCCGAAAAGAAGGCGAAATTTTCTCAAAAAAACCGTCAGATCCTGCATGATGTTCTGGTAAGTCAGTATCGAGATACTACCTTCTCAAAGAAGGTAAACGAGCATATAGCGGCGGTAAATGACCCGAACACATTTACAGTGGTTACCGGCCATCAACTCAATCTGTTTACGGGACCCCTGTATTTTCTGTACAAGATCGTCAGCACGATCAACCTGACCCTGGAGTTAAAGAAAGCGTATCCCGACTACCAGTTTGTCCCGGTCTACTGGATGGCAACAGAGGATCACGATTTTGAGGAGATCAACTTTTTTAATTTCAAAGGAAAGAAATTACAATGGAACAAAGAGTCGGGCGGAGCTGTTGGAATGCTTGATACAGAAGGTCTTGATGCAGTTTATGATCTTTTTTCCCAGGAGGTCGGAAATGGAAAAAATGCCGAAAAATTAAAAGAATTGTTCCACCGGGCCTATATTGAACACAGAACGCTGACAGCCGCGACAAGGTATCTCGCAAATGCACTGTTCGGAGAATATGGCCTGGTAATCATTGATGGGGATGATACCGCCTTAAAACGATTGCTGATCCCGTATGCTAAACGCGATCTTCTGGAAAATATCACCTCCGCCAGGGTAGGTGCAACCGTGGAGAAACTCAGTGCTTTGCCTGAACAATACGGAATACAGGTTAGCCCGCGGGAGATCAATTACTTTTATCTGACTGCAGGTGGCAGGGAACGGATCGTGCAGAACGAAGGGCAGTATCGCGTGATCAATACAAATAAGGTTTTTAAGCGGGAAGAAATACTGGAA
>DATGCB010000502.1:0-4235 GCA_035312365.1 Eudoraea sp.
CAGGTTAAACCCTATAAATGAAGACTATCCTGCTGCGCTTAAGGCGGCCGAAATTGCAGTGTATCTGGCAGAATTAAAAGCCTCGGCACTTAGAGACACCCTACATGCAGATGAAATCCTGATCACTTCGGATACCGTGGTCTGGCACCAAAAAGAAGCTTTGGCAAAACCGGGCAACCGGGAAGAAGCATTGGCAATGCTGCAAAGGCTATCCGGGGACGTACATGAGGTTATTACAGCCGTCAGTTTTACAACAACGACAAGGCAAAGGACCATTCATCAGGTTACACAGGTGGCGTTTAAAATCCTGACCGATGACGAAATCCTGTACTATATTGATCATTTCCATCCTTTTGACAAGGCAGGCGGGTACGGGATCCAGGACTGGATCGGGCTAATTGGTATTAAAGAAATAAAGGGTTCCTATTTTAATGTCATGGGCCTGCCCACGCATGTAGTCTACAAAACGTTAATGGATATTGCAGGCTGACAGAAATTGGGTAATTTTGACCAAAACGAAACCCATGAAAAAGATCGTCCGACTAGAATTGGCGCTGTTTGCATTGATCACTTTTACCTATGTCATCGCCTCCTGTGAGGAGAGCACTTCAAAAAAGGACCAGGATGCCACGCTGATAGCGACTGTAGAAAATCCGCCGACAAAAAATACCCCTAAAAAGCTATCCGAAGCGTTTAAAAAATATTGGTATGCCGGCAATGCTGAGATCACTTCCTATAAGCTGGAGCAGGCCCGTTATGGCGAGTTGCGTGACGGCCACGCGGTGTTGATCTACGTAACCGAACCTTTTTTAGCAGACAAGCAGGTGAAAGCGGAACGCGACCATCCGGAAAATATTCCGGTGCTTAAATTAAACAGCACCAAAAAGTTTCTCACAGGGATCTATCCGTATTCCATTATGAGTAGTACCTTCTATCCCGTCTATGACGATCAGCATGCGATCAAGGTGTCTTTATCCGTCCAGGAATGGTGTGGGCATGTGTATACCCAATTAAACAACAGGGATCAATTTGAAGTCTTATCCCATTCCTATTTTGAAGGAGAAGCAGACCAGCGCCTCACCCTGGAAAAAACCATCCTGGAGAATGAACTCTGGAACAAGATCCGCATCGACCCCGCTGGCTTGCCTGTCGGGGATGTAAACATAATACCCTCCCTGGAGTACAACAGAATTGCCCATAAGGAAATAAAAATATACAAGGCCACCGCCACCCTTACGGAAGAGGGGTCAACAAGCAGCTACACCATTCATTACCCTGAACTGGAGCGAACCCTGACTATTCATTTTACCAATGCCTTTCCACATACGATCGAGGGATGGTCAGAATCCTTTAAAGGTGGTTTTGGCGCCGAGGCCAAAGTACTGACCTCTACCGCAACTAAATTTAAGACATTAAAGACCCCCTACTGGCAGCAAAATGGAAATAAGGACGTATTTTTGCGCGATAGTTTAGGTATATAACATATGGAAAAATTTATTCTCGCAAACCAGGGCGAACTGCTATGGACCGCCATAACACTGATTACCCTGTTAATCCTCCGGTTTTTGGGCGCAAAGACCGTCCGGAAAGTGGGGAAGATAAGTGACATTGTCGAAGCGAGAACACGGCTCATCAACAAGTACGTATCCATTGCCCTCACGATGCTTGGCATTGGGGTCCTTACCTTTATTTGGGGGGTCGATTTCAGAAACCTCGGTTTGCTTTTTTCATCCGTATTTGCAGTGATTGGGGTGGCACTCTTTGCATCCTGGTCCATTTTGAGCAACATCACTGCCGGTGTCATCCTGTTCTTTTCTTTTCCGTTTAAGATCGGAGATACCATAAAGATATGGGATAAAGAAATAGAATCTGAAGAACCATATGTCATTGAGGACATCAAAGCATTCAATGTCTATTTAAGAAAAAATAACGGAGAATTGTTAACTTATCCCAATAATCTAATGATGCAGAAGGCGGTTACCATCATCTACGACAAACTCAATTCTGAAGAAGGAAGCGAGGCGCTATAGGTTGTTAAAGAAGTCGTAAAAATGATGGCTATGGCCTTAATCTTGCTATATTTGAGCACCAACAAAACATCCCTGTTATGCGTAAAATATTGGTATTCTGCCTAGGAATACTTTTGTCCGTACCTACTATCAGGGCACAAGCCCCCAAAAAACTATCTTCATCAGAAGCATACCACTCGCTTCAAAAACTAAACTTCCTCGGTACTGCCTTATATATTGCAGCGCATCCGGATGATGAAAACACACGACTTATCTCCTATTTTTCGAACGAGTTAAAAGCGAGGACCGGTTATCTGTCCATTACACGCGGGGATGGGGGCCAAAACCTGATAGGCCCGGAATTGCGAGAGCTTTTAGGGGTGTTACGTACGCAGGAACTTTTGGCAGCCAGACGAATTGATGGGGGGGAACAATTTTTTACGCGGGCCAATGATTTTGGTTATTCAAAGCACCCTGAAGAAACCCTGAGGCTCTGGGATAAGGAAGCGGTCCTTGGGGATGTGGTTTGGGTCATCCGAAATTTTAAACCAGACGTTATCATCAACAGGTTTGATCACAGGACCCCCGGTTCTACGCACGGGCACCATACCTCTTCTGCCTTGCTGAGTGAGGAAGCTTTCGGACTGGCTGCAGACAGGGCCTCGTACCCGGGGCAACTTGCAAATACAGAACCCTGGCAGCCACAACGCCTTTTTTTTAACACCTCCTGGTGGTTCTACGGAAGTCAGGAGAATTTTGAGAAGGCCGATAAATCGAAAATGATCAGCCTTGATACGGGGGTGTATTTCCCGTTGAAAGGACTTTCCAACAATGAGATAGCCTCCATGGCCAGCAGCCAGCATCGCTGCCAGGGATTTGGACGGGTTACGGCACGAGGGAGTGAAAAGGAATATATTGAACTGCTCCAGGGGGAAATGCCATCAACAGAAAATGATGTCTTCGATGGCATCGATACCAGCTGGTCACGGGTTGAGGGTGGTGAAGCCATCGGAAAACTGCTGTATGCCGTGGCTGCGGATTTTAATTTTACAAACCCGTCGGAGCATTTGCCACAACTCGTGGAAGCTTATAAACTGCTTCAAAATATCAAAGATGAACATTGGAAAAAGATTAAATCCGAAGAATTGCGGGAGCTTATTTCAGCAGTGGCCGGACTTTATCTTGAAGCATCGGCAGAAGTCCCCTACACCAACCCCGGAAACACTGTTAATATTCAGATTGAGGCATTGAACCGGAGCAATGAAAAGATCGTATTGAAATCGGTATCCGTCGCTAAATCCGTCTACGGGGATCGTGATATACTGTTGTCTGCAAACCAAAAGCAGGATTTGGAACTGGAACTTACAGTGCCCGATGATGCTGCATACAGCAGCCCGTACTGGTTAACGGAAAAGGGCAGTTTGGGGATGTATAAGGTGGCTGACATCGGATTAATCGGGCAACCGGAAACACCCACGTTATTTAATGCAAAATTTGAGCTGGATTTTAACGGGACAGTAATAGTCGTTGAAAAACCCGTAGTACACAGATTTTCCGAACCGGACAAGGGAGAACTTTATCAGCCCTTCGAAATATTGCCGGAGGCAACTTCCAGACTGGATGACAAGGTGTTTATTTTTGCGGATGGAAGCCCGAGAAAAGTTCCCGTTACCGTGAAGGCGCACAAAAATAACCTGAAAGGTGAAGTACAACTGTGTTTTCCAAAGGGATGGAAGGTAGATCAGGAGGTAAGGCCGTTTGAAATTGCCAATATGGGAGAGGAACAAACCATTGTATTTATCCTCACTCCACCCGAAAACGAGGATGAAAATTATATTACACCAATGATCCGTGTCGATGGAAAAGAACTGACGAAGGAACTCATTACCATTGCATATGATCATATTCCAACCCAATCCGTATTGCTTTCCTCTGAAGCCAAGGTTGTCCGATTGAATATTGATAAAGCTGGCGAACATATTGCCTATATTGAGGGGGCCGGGGACCAGGTACCCCAAAGCCTTGAGCAAATTGGGTACACGGTCCATATTGTAAATCCGGCTGATATCCAGGCGGGAAGTCTGGACAAATACGATGCGGTGGTCGTGGGAATCCGGGCCTATAACGTAGTTCCCGAATTAAAATTTAAACAACAGCTCTTGTTTGATTATGTGAATGACGGGGGTAATCTGATCGTCCAGTACAATACGGCAGGAAGGTGGAATG
>DATGCB010000503.1:0-15672 GCA_035312365.1 Eudoraea sp.
TTCCCGGATTACATCCACAATATCATCAATGGTAATACGCCCTACCAACCTGCCTATCTCATCCACCACCGGAATGGCTTCCAGATCGTATTTCGACATGATCTTGGCAACCTCCTCCGGTTTTTCATTCACGTTGACCGAATCAACCTTGGGAATATAAACGTTTCGGATGGGGGCCGTCGTTGAGGTCGTCAACAGGTCTTTCAGTGATAGCCGGCCCTTTAATTTTTCATCGTCGTCCACCACATAGATGGAATGGACCCGGGTGACATTTTCAGCCTGCGCCCTCATCTCCTTCACACAGGTAAGCACATTCCAGTTTTCATTCACCCTGACCAATTCCTTGGCCATAAGCCCTCCGGCCGAATTTTCATCATATCGGAGCAGATCAACAATATCTTTCGCGTGCTCCCTGTCCTCAATTTCGGAAATAACCTCCTGTATGATTTCCTGCGGAAGTTCTGCAACAATGTCGGCTGCATCATCCGTATCGAGTTCTTCCAGTTCCCCTGCAATCTCCTTGGAGGAAAGGTTGTTTAGGATTGCCTCCCTGACATCATCATCCAACTCCGTTAGTACATCTGAGGTCTTATCGCTCTCCAGCAACTTTATAAGATAGGTAGCCTCAAGGGCATTCAGTTCATTGATGATTTCCGCCACATCGGCATAGTGTACCTCTTCCAAAAGGGATACCAATTGAGAATCCTTTTGATATTCAATGAGCTGTTCTATCTCAGCTACAAGTTCGTCTGTTAACTTAAATGGTGTCATCATACCAACTTCCGGCAGGCCTTTTTTTAAGAACCCCCGCAAAGCTAAAGAAAAGTTTGGAGTTAATTTTGGTTTAGGGGTTATGAAGTGCAGGTGCGGCGCCCAATCACAATGCCCTATTGCAATGTCGGCGGGGATCCCTTAAGCGGACACTGGCACCGTATACCGTGTTGCCGTTTTAAGTTGTATGGCGGCAGGAACCTCAGTTATCCCGTTCAATCCTTCCGGTCAGCGCAATAAAGTCGGCCACCGTCATTTGTTCCGGGCGCCTGTTGAGTATGGGGTCTTTTTTCAGATGTTCCGAAAGTTGAAATGTTTTAAGGCTGTTTCTAAGGGTTTTACGACGCTGGTTAAAGGCGGTCTTTACCACTTTAAAGAATTGATCTTCATCGCAATCAATGCTGTCATTTTTTTTACGGGTAAGTCGTATTACCGCGGATTGAACCTTTGGCGGAGGGTCAAAAACCTCCGGTGAAACGGTAAACAAATACTCTGCCTCGTAAAAGGCCTGAACGAGGACGGAGAGGATACCATAGGTTTTGTTCCCTTCTTTCGAACAAATACGCATGGCCACTTCTTTTTGGAACATTCCTGAAAATTCAGGGACCCGCTTCCTGATCTCCAGAAGTTTAAAGACGATCTGAGTGGAGATGTTATAAGGGAAATTGCCTGTAATGGCAAATGCCTCCGTGCCAAAAAGTGTTGCCAGGTCATATTTTAGAAAATCGGCTTCCAATACTTTGAACATTGCTTTTCGCTGCACAATGTCGGGGTGCTCCAGGGGAAAACTATGCCTTAGATATACAACGGACTCTTCGTCCAGCTCCATGGCTACAAGATTCATGTTGCGCGGTAATAAATATTTTGTCAATACACCGGTTCCGGGGCCTATTTCAATAACATGGTTATATCCTTCGAGGGAAAGTGTATCCGCGATCCGTTGAGCGATTAATTCATCCTTCAGGAAGTGTTGTCCCAGGTACTTCTTTGCCTTTACCGGGCCTTTACCCTGCCTGGGCTTATAGTGCTTCCAGGTACCGGAGGCGTTCGATTTATTTCGTTTGGCCATTGTTTCAGGGAACTTTGAATATTGCAGATTTACCCAGGTAAACCCATGCTTCGGTACCGGACAGCAACGCTACTTTTTTTCTGTGATAAGCATCCCCTTCATAAACATCTGCCCTCATGAGATCGGTTCCGCTTATGGCAAAGACCTCTCCCGGAACCAGGTGCTCTTCATTGCCCGTAAAGCTTATCGTAGGATAAAGTCCTGCTACCTTTTCCTCCAGGATTCTGAAGCCCGCCAGATGGTCCTTTGCCCCTTTTAGTTTTCTGGAAAATAGGGACATCTGTACACGTTCTTCCGTTAGCGTTCCATAGGTAAACAGGTATTCCGTGGCCCTTATGATATCACTTTCCTGCTGGTCTACTATTTGCAGTTCGGTCCTGAAGGCCACAAATTTCCCGGCAAAATGATCCATAAAATCCTGCCGTAATCTATCCGCATCCTCTTTGTAATACCTTTCCAGGGTTTCTTTATCCGGTGTAGCGTACTGGATGGCATAAGTAATACCGCCCGTTTCTTCTTCAGCCAGTACTTTACACATTTTGGCGCTGGTAAATTTACCGGTCGCGAGAACATCGGGAATGTGGGATTCCTTCATCCACAATAACCACTGCTCATGTACAGATTCGTCAATGTTTATGGTAACGTTATAGATGTACATAGTTTAATTCAGGTGTCAAGGTTCAAATTCAATGTACATGTCTTGTAGCAGGTGTTTGTAGTTTTTGTGTGAGGTTGAACCTGAACTTTAATTTATAGAATCCCCCCTCAGCGTCCTGAAATTCTTCCGGGCCTGCGGAAAATAATAGCTATCCTGATAGTTATAGATGATCTTTTCGTAATGAGCCTTTGCCTTTTCCGGGTCGTTAAAAACGGTCCTGTATAACTCTGCAAGGGCAAAATGGGCATCATCTGCCAGGATATCATTGCCGTAAAATTCAATAATTTTAAGGTAATTAAACTTCGCCCCGTCATAGTCTTTTTGTCCTACGAGAAGCTCGCCTTGTTTCAGGAGGGCTTCATCCTCGATCTTTTCCCCCTTGTGGTTAAGGAGGATATCATCCAGGGCTTCTATGGCCTCTTTTCTTTTATTCTGGTAGGCGAGCAGGTCGGCCCGGGCATATTTCTTTAAGGCTGTTTGTGTAGAATCTTCCAAAGAATTATCAGATATCAATAAACTCAATTGCATGGCGTCATTGGCAATGAGTTGTGAGGTGGACCCCCTTAGGACCTTTAACTGGGTAAGTGCCCAATCAAAGTCGCCTTTGTAGAAACTGGTTTGTGCTACCTTATAGCGGGCATCCTGGCCAAGGACATCATTTTTCAGACTTTTTTGTACCTGCGAAAAATGGATGAGCGCTTCATTGAACTTTTTGTCAAATACCAGAATATCCCCAAGGGCTAATTTTATATAGGCCTGCCCGTACCGGTTCAAAGGCAGTTGCAGGCTCTCTTTAAGGATTGAAATTGCTTTTTCAGGGCTATCCTTTTTAAAAGTGAGAAAGTTGGCATAGGCTACCTGTAATTGTATGGTCTGATTTTGAAAGCCGTAAATTCCCAGGAGTTCCTCAAATGTGGCCTGCACCCCGGCCAGTATTTTTGCATCCGCATCCATCAGGGCGATATCGATCAGATGCAGTTGTGCATTCAAGCCGGTTACCGGATCATTGCTATTCTTTACTATGTATTCGAAAATGGTTTTGGCTTCCGGGTTAGCCCCATCTTCCAGTGCAAGATTTCCCAGGCCTTCCAGCCGTTGCAGGGAACTGCCATCGGCTCTTTTATAAATAGCCTTCTCCTGATTAAAGGCACTGCCGTATTGCTTTTGTTGCACAAAGAGCCAGCTAAGCAGCTCATTCCATAACACATCGGGGTTCTTCTGTGCCCTGTGCAGCAGGATTTTCTTTAGCTTGATGTTATTTTCGTTCAACGGATCGGCGCTGATAAAGGTGTCAATATTCCGTAGGACATTCGACTTGGAGGATTTTCCCTTGCTGATAAGTTCCAGGTAGGACTCATACATTTTATCGATGTTCCCTTGTTCCCCGTAAATTCGGGCCATCTGAAAATTATGGTCCAGTTGGGGGTTCAGTTCCATGGCCCGTGAATAGGCCTTTAAGGCATAGTCGAGCAAGGCATAGCGCTGAAAACGAAACCCAACACCGTAGCCATAATTGGGATTCATTTCTATGGAGGAAAGGGCGATGTCGTAATTTTCCCTGGCCGTTTCAGGCTGGTCCTGCAACCGGTAATTATACCCTAATTCGATAAAGATGGTGGGATATGGGTTTCCTTCCTCTATTTTTTGAAGCAAAAATTCCTCGGCTTCCTTGTATTTTTCCAACTGCTGGTAACAGGCAATAAGCCCTTCGGTATAATCTGTACGACGCGGACTTTTTTCGACTAATTTTTCATAAAAGATCAATGCTTTCGCAAAGTCACCATCGTTAAAATACTGTTTTGCCAGAAAGTCGTCCTGGGAAAACAGGCCGAGACTAAAGAAGAGGATGCCTAAAAGAAGCGGGACTTTCATTAAACAAATATACTACAGTTCCGGTGAAATGGCTGTTAAGGAGATTATAACGTCATTTTACCGAATTAAATAGTTGGTTGATCCCAGGCGAGTCCGAGAACCGTTCTTCCAGGTCCGATCAAATATGGGTTTTCCAGCCTATGTGGCGGATCAGGAATAAGTTGCCCCGGCATGACTCGAGTTTTCCCGGCCAATTTTGCTTTTTGCATTAAATCAAATGGTTTGTAGTTAATGCCAGGGGTACCCGTCTGGACGGGATTCGTCAATACCCGCGAATGTTAACATCAATCAATGATCTCAAAACCTGTATAAGGGATCAGTACCTCAGGGATCCTTATTCCCTTACCGGTCTGGTAATTTTCAAGAATGCTTGCAAGGACCCGGGGCAGGGCCAGGGCGCTCCCATTCAGGGTGTGGGCCAGTTGGGTTTTATTGTTTTCATCCTTGTATCGAAGTTTTAAACGGTTGGCCTGATAGGTTTCAAAGTTGGACACCGAACTCACTTCCAACCAGCGGTCCTGGCCCGTGGAAAACACTTCAAAATCATAGGTAAGGGCTGAAGTAAACCCGAGGTCACCCCCGCAAAGCCTCAGGATACGATAGGGGAGTTCCAAAGCCCCAAGGAGCATTTTTACGTGTTCCACCATACTATCCAGGGCGGCATATGAAGTGTCGGGAACCTCAACCCTGACAATCTCTACCTTGTCAAATTGATGTACGCGGTTGAGGCCACGTACGTGGGCGCCGTAACTTCCGGCCTCCCGCCTGAAGCAAGGGGTGTAGCCCGTATAGCAAACAGGCAGCTCATTCTGATCGAGGATCGTATCTCTCAGCATATTGGTCACTGGAACTTCGGCTGTGGGAATCAGGTACAAATTGTCTTCGCTTATATGATACATCTGTCCTTCCTTGTCGGGCAACTGCCCTGTGCCGTACCCCGAAGCTTCATTGACCAGGTGAGGTACCTGCATTTCGGTATATCCTGCTTCGGTATTTTTGTCCAGGAAATAAGCGATCAGCGCACGTTGCAGCCGGGCGCCCTTCCCTTTGTACACCGGGAAGCCTGCACCTGTAATTTTAACGCCCAATTCAAAATCGATAATGTCGTATTTTGAGGCAAGTTCCCAATGCGGCAGGGCATCCCCGCCTAGCTCTGGGACAGTACCAGCACGGAAGACTTCCTCATTATCTGCGTCCGAAGTTCCGGACGGGACCAGGGCATGAGGTACATTCGGAATCTGATACAGGAGATTTCGAAGTTCTCCTGCGGCAGCACTCAAATCCTCACTCAATTGTTTGGATGTTTCCTTCAGTGCTCCCGTCTTTTTTTTCAACCCATCAGCCTCCGCGGACTTTCCATTTTTGAACAGCATTCCAATTTCCCTGGAAAGTTGGTTGCTTTCTGCCAGGACGTTGTCTAACTGCGTCTGGGCAGCACGCCTTTTTTCATCTGTGATAAGCACTTGTTCCACCAATTCAGTAGCGTCAAAATTTCTTTTTTTAAGTGCGGCAATAATTTCGTTCTTTTGATCCCGGATGGCCTGTAATTGCAACATTATTTTCTGATTTTGCTGGTGCAAATTTAAACTAATCCAATGATTTAGGGCCTATATTTGCCGGTGATGTAATCAAATATGGAAATTCGTATGGTTTTTGAACATTTTGCACTTAACGTAGGCCACATTCACGAAGTCAGAGAATGGTATACGGCCCATTTGGGATTAACTATTGTTAGCGAACAAACTGACCTGCCCTGGATGACGTTTCTGGCCGATTCCTCCGGGCGGGTAGTGATGGAATTGTATCACAGGCCTGATGAGGCGATCACAAATTTTAAGGATCATCATCCGCTCACCTTTCACGTCGCCTTTGTTTCCAAAGACGCCGAAAAGGATAAAAGAAGGTTAATGGAGCAAGGTGCTTCGTTTGTGGAGGAGATAAAAAAAGAGGACGGTAGCCGGTTGGTAATGATGCGCGATCCCTGGGGCTTGCCCCTGCAATTATGCCAGAGAACCCGACCGTTCTGAACAGGGGTCAATCCGGAGAGGGCTGAATCCAGTCATGATGTCTGAAATGATCCCAGGGCTCGTTTGCGAGATCGGTATCAGGGTCGATGAACCGTTGCCATTCCCTTCCATTGATACGCACTTCTGATCTTGCATACACGGAGACGGGTGTGCCCCTGTCGGCGTATTCTTTCTTAAGGTATTGTGCAAACTGCCAGATAAAATCAGGGTAGGCGCCTATTTTTGCTCTTTGGCCTTTGGTCAGATAATTACTTAGGTTGACGAGTTTGGAAGTGCCGTCCTCCGTGTTGACGACCCTGAATTGAATGGAGCCCAATCTGCTGCGGAGCATCATGCGCCAGCTCATGCGATGGCCCTCCTCTGTCCATAAAACATCGTCTTTGATAAGGTGATGCCTAAGAGGTAGAAGCAGCTGGATCATAAAATAAATACCTCCCAGCAGCAGGATCGATTTTTTATAAGCAGGGACTTCCACAACACTTACGGCAACAGGAGGTTTCTTTTTAAAGAAAATGGCCCTAATGGTCTCCGGTTCAAAAAAGAATACGATAAAGGCCAGGGAAAGATAAGGGAAGATCCCGATCTGGAAAACCACAGAATTGAACAGGTGGAATAAAATGGAAAAAATAAAAGCCAGCTTTCGGGTGGGCTTCCACAGGAGTGCGGGGACCACGAAGAGGTCAAAAAGAACCCCTGAAACACCTACCACTTTATGAAGCCAGGGCAGTTGTAAAAATTCCCCGATCAGGTAATATTCCGCCTAGCTTTGCATCAATACGCTAATAAAACTAAAATCTAACCAATATGTATACAATTTAGCAATGGCCGCAAAAGTGTACACGATAAAGAGCTGCAATACGAAGATCCATTTTACCACAGCGTGCATGGTATATGTTTTTAAGGGCGGACGGTGTTTTGCATCCGGGGAATAATTCCCGTTGGCAGGAAGAAAACACATGATGAACGAAATCAATATCAACAAATAATAGTGGTTGTTGTAGGCGGTCTTTTGCATCAGATATACCCCCGTCCACCGGATGGTAAAGGAAATCATGGCAAAGCGGTACTTATATCCGCGGGCAATGAGGAGTCCCAGGGTCCCCATGACCGCAAAGTACAGGTACATCCCGTAGCCCGGTAAGGGTTGCAACCAATCAAAACCAATAAATGTGAACGTAAACCTGGGCTCTACCAGCGTTCTTTTTACCCAGCCCGTCAGGATGGCCCCATAACATTCCAAACTGACCAGCACGCCAAATAATATCCTAAAGAGGATCAGTGGGCTGTTATCGATCTTCCTGAATAAGAAACGGTCGAGCATTTATCGGGTAATTATGGCCAGTGAAGTTTCCTTGTCTTTCTGCAGTTGTTCCTTAAGGGCCTTAACCGAGTTAAATTTGTGCTCATCCCGGATGCGTTCCATGATGTGGATCTGTATTTTCCGGTGATACAGATCGCCCTGGAAATCCAGGAAGTGGATCTCAATGGATTCCCGTCTTCCATCTTTAGGGCATGGGGTCCCATCCACGGTAGGGTTGTACCCGATATTCATCATCCCATAGATAGATCGTCCGCTTAAGTCGGCCCGGATCACATAGACCCCATTTTTTGGTATAAGTTTATAGCTTTCTTCTATATGCAGGTTGGCGGTTGGGAAATTCAGCTGCCTGCCAAGGCCTTTTCCTTTTTTGACGATTCCGGTTAGCATATATTCATACCCGAGATATTTATTGGCGGTATGCACGTCCCCGATATCCAGCGCATTACGGATTTTTGTAGAACTAATGGAAACATCGTCTACTTCCTGTGCGGGAATTTCCTCTACTTCAAAATCAAGGATTCCCCCAAAGGACATCAGGTCTTTGATATTGGCGGTTCTGTTCCTTCCGAACCGGTGGTCGTAGCCAATAATTATCTTTTTAGTGTTCAGGCCATCCACCAAAATATCGCGAACGAAATCGGCCGCGGAAAGACGAGAAAAATTCCTGGTAAATGGATGGATAATCAGACAATCCAGGCCAATATCTTCCATTATTTGCGCCTTTTCCTCCACGGTATTTAATAGTTTGATGTCCGCATCTTTCTGCAGTACCATACGGGGATGAGGGAAAAATGTGAGAACGGTGGATTGCAATCCCAGGTTTTTGGCATTATTTATGAGGCGTTCCAGTATTTTTCTGTGGCCAATGTGTACACCGTCAAAAGTGCCGATAGTAATGGCAGTATCTTGCCTTTTATCGTATTTGGAAATGCTTTGGACCGTGACCACTTAAATTAAATAATAAAAAGACTTACTTTTAAAGTTTCAAAATTCCCTTGATGTTCACAAAATTACGTCTTGTTTTATCAATTACCATAGGATTTCTTTCCTTTTACGGGTCGGCGCAGACGGGTTACTGGCAACGAGAAGAGGCAACACCAGGTACAAGATCCCCTTCCTTACGGAGATCTGATATGAGAGAAGCCATGTTGTTTTCTCTGAAGCCGGGGATGTTGTATAAAGAGCTCGCAGATATATCCGGATCGAAAGGGATTGGTAAGACGATTTATTTCCCGGATGATCGCGGAGAATTAATTCCCTATAAGATCACTGAAAAATCTGTGATGTCTCCCCAATTGGCTCGCAAATACCCGGGAATAAAGTCGTATACCGGCTATAGCTTACGTCATAGGGGTGATCGCATTCGCCTTAGCCTTTCACACCACGGGGTGCAGGGAATGATGGTCCATGCAGATAGCAAAAGAACCACTTTTCTGGAAAAAACTTCCGGGAATGGCAATACATATGTAGTTTATAACAGGGAATCAGACCGGGCCGAAGACAGTGATTTTGTGTGTTTGACACGCGCTGAAATTGAGGGGGGGAAAGGTGCTTCCGCAGCGCGGATCATTGATGATCAACAATTGCGCACCTATAGAATTGCGGTGTCTGCTTCCGGGGAGTATACACAATTTCATGGCGGCACTGTGGTCGATGCGCTGGCGGCTATCAATGCCACCCTGACCAGGGTCAATGAAGTGTTTGAGACCGATCTGGCCATTACACTTGAACTTGTTGCTAATAACGATTTGGTGATCTATACCGATGCTGCCACGGATCCCTATGACGGCAACCTGAATACGCAGGCCCAGAATACCTTGTCGGGGACCATCGGGGATACCAATTATGATGTCGGGCATTTGTTTCATGAGGACGATGACGGCGGCAATGCCGGTTTTATCGGTTCGGTCTGTAAGGACAATCAGAAGGGGAGTGCTTATTCCTCGGCGCTGAATCCTCTGGGGGACAGGTTTGACCTTGATTTTGTGGCCCATGAACTGGGACATCAATTCGGCGCGAACCATACGTGGTCTTTTGAGTCCGAGGGGACACTGGTGCAGGCGGAACCCGCCAGTGGTACTACCATAATGGGCTACGCAGGCATCGTTGAAGGAAACAACGTGGCCCCGGCAGGGGACGATTATTTCCATTATTTCAGTATTCTGCAGATCAGCCAGTACCTTCAAACCACCGGTTGCGGGCAGACAACAGCGCTCAGCAATGTACCCCCGGTCATTACTTCCACGGGAAATTTTACCATTCCAAAATCTACCGCCTTCGTCTTAACGGGCAATGCCACAGATGCGGATGCCGGTGATATCCTCACCTATGCCTGGGAACAAATAGACAATGGTGTGGTAACTACGGCCACTTTTGGTCCGGACATACCCAGCGGGGCCTCTTTCAGGTCGCAAAAGCCATCCATGGCCCCTGAACGCTATTTCCCCAAACTACCGGAGGTAATTCTGGGTAACCTGACGCAGACAAATCCACCAATCAGTTCGGCCTGGGAAACGGTATCCAATGTTGAAAGGGATCTTAATTTTGCACTTACCGTGCGGGATAATGCCCCCGGAGGGGGCCAGGTAGTGTCGGATCTAGTAAACATAAATGTCGTAAACAGTTCCGGCCCTTTTGAGGTCACCTCCCAGGGATCATCCGAAACGTATACTGCCGGAACCCCACAGACAGTTCTCTGGGATGTTGCCAATACCGATAAGGCACCTGTAAATGCACAACAGGTAAGTATCTATCTCTCCACCGACGGAGGTGCTACCTTCCCTGTTGCCCTCGCCCAGGACATTGTCAACGACGGTAGCCATGATGTGCTTATTCCAGGAATTGCGACCACCCGGGCGAGGATTATGGTCAAAGCAAACAACAACATATTTTTTGCCATCAATGCATCGGATTTCACAATTGAAGAATCACAGGTGGTGTTGCACTTTAGCACGTTGAGTTTTGATGTATGCCAACCCGATGATCTGATCATTCCATTTACCTATGAAACCTATGCAGGATTTAACGAGGAAGTTACCTTCAGCACTTCGGGTGCTCCGGCAGGTTTAGGGATTGCCTTTACTCCAGCCACGGCAACTTCAGATGATTCGCCGGTAGAGTTAACCGTGTCCAATACGGCAGCGGTAGCGGTTGGAAACTATCCCGTGACGATTACAGCCACCTCGGCAAGTGTTACAAAAGACGTGGAAATCTCACTGAATATATATGATACCGCATTTTCCGATGTAGTATTAATTTCCCCTTCAGATGCGGCAACGGACGTTAGTTTGGGTCAGGAATTGACGTGGACCAATGATCCGGGGTACACTTCGTATGATCTGGAAATTGCTACAAATGCCGGGTTCACTACTGTCATTGAGTCTGTCAATGTGGGTGCAAATACATATTTTCCGGCCACCCTTGAGGCGGAAACAACCTATTATTGGAGGGTAAAACCCAGAAATAGCTGTGGCGAAGGCACCTTTGGACCTGCCTTTGCTTTTGCGACCATTGCACTGAATTGTAAAAGTATCGCTGCGGGGGGGCTGCCGCTTACCATTTCATCAACCGGCACCCCGACGGTGACGTCTGTGATATCATTCCTCAATGACCTGCCGGTTTCGGATGTGGATGTCACTTTAGATATTTCGCATTCGTTTCTTTCTGATCTGGAAATCAGTTTAATTTCTCCTGCCGGAACCAGGGTGGTCCTAACTTCCAATTCATGTGGGGACCTAACCGATATCAATGCCGTTTTTGACCATGAGGCCAGTCGTTTTGTCTGTGGCGGTAGCCCGGGAATCAGCGGTACAGTTAAACCCCTTGGCTCCCTGGCTTCTTTCAACGGGGAATCTGCTTTAGGGGACTGGACCTTAGAAATAAAGGATACGGCGCCGGCAGACGGAGGTGTTCTCAACACATTCTCCCTTGAAATTTGTGTGGAAGGAGAATTCAGACCTGATGATGACGGGGATGGTGTTTTTGATGATGGAGATGACCTCTGCCTGAATACACCGCCGGGCACAGAGGTGGATACCGACGGATGTCCGGTGTTCAGATTTCCACCGGATAATTTTACGATTGCCATTCAAAGTGAATCCTGTTTTTCCAACAATGACGGTGAAATTGAAATTACCACCGGAGAATCTTTGGACTACGTGGCCCATTTATCCGGGAATGGGGTTGATCTTACCGAAAGTTTTACGGATTCCTTTACGTTTAACAACCTCATGGCGGGTGGCTATGACTTGTGTATTTCGGGAACCGACGGATCTAATATCTACCAGCAACTTTGTTTTGAGGCCGTAGTGAATCAGCCGGAATCCCTGGGCGTTTCTTCGGAAATAACGGGGAATGGGTTACAGGCGGTTTTGACCCTAAGTGGTTCTGACTTCTACAATATTGAATTAAACGGGGTCCTGATACAAATAGAGACCTCTGAGATCATCCTAAATCTGAAGGATGGTGTAAATAGCCTGAAAGTATTCACAGACCTGCCATGCCAGGGAAGCTTTGACAAACAAATATTTGTTTCCGGGCAGCCTATTATATATCCTAACCCCTTCTCCGAAGGCCCTTCCGTATTTTTAGGCAGGGATATGTCGAGGGTTGAGGTGACCATCCACGCCGCCAACGGACGATTATTGCGGCGGAGAGTTCATGAGGTCAATGGCAATGAATTGAGGTTGGATTTTATAGGACTGCCCACTGGAATGTATTTTGTAAGTCTTCAGGGAGAAGGGGTAACAAGGAGCTATAAAGTAGTAAAAAGGTGAGAAATGTGATGATTATTATGGGTTGTATCCTCCTTTTCGGGTGTAAAAAGGATGACCCTAAACCACCGGGGGCAGCCGTACTTTCCTTTCCGCTCCAAAGTTCGGAGTGTACCACAGGTGTGGACCTGAACAGCACTACAAGCCGGGTGGAATTCAGATGGTTGCAGGCAAAAAACACCAAGACCTATGAGCTAAGGGTTACCAACATGCTTTTAAACGTTACCCAGACGGTAAGTACGCAGGGGTTATCAGCGCAACTTCCGTTGACTAAAGGGACACCATATTCATGGGTTGTAGTTACCAGAAATAGTGAGACAAACCAATCGGCAACCAGTGCCCAATGGCAGTTTTACAATGCGGGTGCGCAAACATCCTATGCCCCTTTTCCGGCACAGCTCGTGGCTCCGCAATCCGGGGGAACCGCTGTAAGGGATATCAATAACGATGTGGAATTGGCGTGGACCGGTGCGGATGTGGACAATGATATTTCGGGATACGAAGTTTATCTTTCAACCTTTAGCCCTCCGGTGGAACTCATTGCCTCACCTTCTGCAAATAATACCACGGTTAAAGGAAGCACGTTACCCAATACCGTTTACTACTGGAAAATCATCACCAGGGATAGTGAAGGGAATTCCTCGGACTCCGGAACCTTTTCTTTTAAGGCTTTATAAAAGGATCAGGTGCCGTTAAATTGATTCATTGTAATTTTCACACCGGCGAGCACAAAGGAAGCCACTACTTCTGAAGCTTTAGCGAGCCGCTCCTTTAAAGCAGCAGCTTCTTCTTCACTCCATTTGCCAAGGACGTGGTCAACCTGCCTGCCTCGGGAAAATTCGGCACCTACCCCGAAACGCAACCGGTTGTACTGGTTGGACTGCAGGGTATTTTGAATATCCCTGAGGCCGTTATGCCCTCCGTCACTGCCTTTGGTTTTCAAACGCAGGGTTCCGAAAGGAAGGTTGATATCATCCGTGATCACCAAAAGGTGGTTCAGGGGAATATTTTCTTTATCCAACCAATACTTTAGCGCCTTCCCGCTTAGGTTCATATATGTGGAAGGCTTTAAACACAGTACGCTTCTGCCTTTTATTTTAAAAGACCCAACATCACCCAGTTTTGCGGTTTCAAAAGTAAATTTCTGTTTTTTGGCAAGTGAGTTAAGGATCTGAAAACCTATATTATGGCGTGTTCCGGCATACTCATCCCCCATATTACCCAGGCCGACGATCATAAATTTTTTCATAGGGTCCTTTTCTTCTAAAATCGATGTTTTTTTACCAAAAAGAAAGTTTAGAAATGGAAACATGATGTTATATCAGCGGTTTAAAAATACAAAAGCATCCGCCAGCCGGCAGATGCTTTTACTTAATTATTTAAACAAAATTATTCTTTGCTCTCCGCCGGGGAATCACCACCTTCTGCGGCAGGTACATCGCCTCCTTCGGCAGGTCCTTCTCCTTCTGCGGCACCTTCTTCGCCTTCAACACCTTCCAATTCTTCTTCTTCCACTTCTTCCACGATAGCAGCACGTTGTGTTTTAACCTGGACTACTACGGTAGTATCGGGGTGAAGGATGGTAAAATCGTCGTTCAGCAGTGATTCTACGGTAATATTATCGCCGATCTTCAATGTGGAGATATCAATATCAAAGAAATCAGGGAGGTTGTCAGGTAATGCCTTGATCGCCAGTTTTCTTTTCCTAAAGAGCAACCTGCCGCCATTGCGAACTCCTGGGGAGTTTCCGTGTAATCTAACCGGAATATCCATGGTAACGGGTTTGTCATCGAATAACTGATAAAAGTCGATATGCAGAATTTTATCGGTAACAGGATGAAATTGAATATCCTGCATTACGGCTTTAATCTTTGAATCCCCATCCAAATCAACCTTAACCGTGTGGGCCTTGGGGGTGTACACTAATTTCTTGAACGCCAGTTCATTTGCTGAAAAGTGTATTGGTTTATCCCCTCCGTATACCACGCAAGGAACCTTTCCAGCATTACGTAGGGCCTTCGTTGCCTTTTTGCCCACGCTTTCTCTTTCTGATCCTTTGATTGTAATTGACTTCATTAACTATTGATTATTATTAATTCATTATTTATGATCATCCGAATAGCCTTTAAGACCATTGCCTGAGCTAACCGGAGGTTACATTAAAAATTTAGAAGCGATAGATGTGTTGTGATGGACCCGGTGCATAACATCTGCAAAAAGGTTGGCACAACTTAAGACCCGAACTTTATCGCTTTTGATGGTGGTGGTGATAGAATCGGTGACGATCAACTCCAACAATTGTGATTTTTCAATTTTTTCATAGGCATCTCCTGAAAGCAACCCATGCGTGGTTATGGCCCTGACACTCAGGGCACCGCGCTCCATCATCAGATCGGCCGCCCTCGTCAGGGTTCCCGCCGTATCCACCATGTCATCTACCAAAACCACATTTTTACCTTCCACATCCCCAATAAGCTCCATATGTGAGATTATATTGGCCTTTGCGCGTTGCTTGTAACAGATAACGACATCGCTTTCCAGCGCTTTGGAATAGGCATAGGCCCTTTTTGATCCCCCCATGTCCGGGGAAGCAATGGTCAGGTTACTCAGGTTAAGTTCCTTCAGGTAGGGTAAAAACAGGGTTGAGGCAAACAGATGGTCCACCGGTTTTTCAAAAAAACCCTGGATCTGGTCTGCATGAAGGTCCATTGTAATGATCCTTGTGGCCCCTGCGGCCTCTAACATCTTGGCCACCAATTTGGCAGCAATAGGCACTCTGGGCTTATCCTTCCGGTCTTGCCTGGCCCATCCAAAATAGGGCATTACGGCCGTGATATGCCTTGCCGAAGCCCTTTTGGCCGCATCGAGCATCAACAACATTTCCATCAGGTTTTCAGGACCCGGATTGGTAGAACCAATGATAAAGATCCGTGCCCCTCGAACCGATTCCTCAAAGGAAGGCTGAAATTCCCCATCGCTATATCTGGAAAAGATCACATTCCCGAGATCTGCCCCGTATGCTTTGGCTATTTTTTCACCCAGGACGGCACTTTGCGTACAGGCAAAAATTTTCGGTTCCGGAACGGTATAGGACATAACTATCTGATTCTGATCCAACGAATTGGAGACCCTTTTGTCAAAGGAGGTGCAAATTTAAAAATTTATTTGGGTTGCGGGGGATA
>DATGCB010000504.1:0-3713 GCA_035312365.1 Eudoraea sp.
GACAATAAATGATGAGATGGCAGCCACGACCACCGATACCCAATGAATGTTTCCAAATGCAGTTGCTAAATCCATACGTGTGTTTTTTAAATTATAACGCAAGTATAGCACCAGGTCCTGGATGGTGATAGTAAAAAATTAACCTTTTCTGTCGAGTGGAAAAAAATTTGGATCGACTTTATGAAAACCCTCGGTGATAAATTCCCGGGGATTAAATCCTGAAAAGCGCTTAAATTCCTTGATAAAATGCGACTGGTCAGCATATTCGCATTGATAAGCCACCTGGGCCCACTCTATGCGTTCATTGTGGTGTATTTGTTCCAGGATCTCATTAAACCGCAGGATCCGTTGGTAACACTTGGGTGTAAGCCCGATATATTTTTTGAACTGGTGGATTAAATGTTTTGGGGTTTTGGAATAGTTGTTTAAGACGATTCCATAATGGGCTACGGATGCATCTTGCAGTTGTTTCACCACCTGTAGCAGTTCGGCCTCCGGAGTTTTGTTTGGATCAAATCTTGCATTCAGCCATGCTTCCGCTTTCCTGAATTTGGCTTCGGATGTTTTACTTTTTAGAAGATTTTCCCGCAGGGTGAGAATACTTTCCCCGAAGAGTTCTTCCGCAGGGACTATTTTTTCGTTTAAAAGATGTATCGGCTTGTGGAAAAAAGGATAAGCCCCATAAGCTTTGAACTGCATTACGAACATTTCTGACTTCTGATGGGCGGAAATTGAAATATAGTTTCTGTGCATTCCAGAAACCCAGACCCTGGTAAAACTGTTGTTGGGCCGTAATGAATCATTGTCGAAAGTATTCCGGACCAAACCGTCGAGTTCAAATATAACATAGAGATGCCCTGTCGGGACTACGCGTTCAATGCTATGGTCCGGTTCAAAATCCTTAAAATGGAATACCGCTTCCAGGTATTTGGCCAGTGGAGGCTGAAGATGATGTGTATTAAATATCATTGGCGATGGAAATATACCAAATAAATGTTTTCCTGGTATTTTATCTAAAACGGTTTAAAAATATTGCCTAAAAGTTTAACCTTGCCAGAGGGTTTTAGTGACCTATGCCGGCATCTCAGGCAGGGTCCACCCATTTTTATACGTGTGCCGTATATACCCGGTGGCAGCTTCCAGGGCGTTTAGTTCCACTTTTTCAACGTTCCAGGTAGGGTTGCCGTTCACCATTTGGAATCCGAAGGTTTCAACAACTTCCATGGTCTCACCGTCCCCGATATTGGTGAATTTCATCCGAGGCCCGTCCCATTTCAGGACCTTGTTCAATCCCTTCAGTCGAATAGCCAGGACCCCCAGCAAAACCATCTCATTAAAGGGCCCCGAATATCCGAAATGGGCAGAACCCTTTACCCTGTTTTCCGGTGATTCCTTGCATGCCCTGATCCAGTCCTGTTCGTGTGGCCCGTCAATGTATCCAACGGCACCGGCCACCCGCCGGAGGTACGGAGTAACTTCGGGCACACGCCCCGAAAGAAGCCTCGGATTAAACCCTCCGCTACCGCAGATCAGGGTATCTTTTGTGCCTATAAGCAGGCAGCCTCCCAAACCATCATTCATCAGGGAAAAACCGTCCTCAAGCAAGTCGGGACGGTCGGGCAAAAATCCGCCGTCATACCAATGTACTTTGACAGCAGGTAATTTCAATTTTTCCAGATCCTCCCTGGCCGGGAAATCGAAGCGAACTTTTTCGGCATTCGGGGCGCTTTCCGTATTTGCCGTGGTGGAACTTCCCGATATTGCTTCGGGGTACCCCAATTTTAATGCCCTGTAAATGGGATCCATTATGTGGCATGCCATATCACCGAAAGCGCCGGTTCCAAAATCCCAAAACCCGCGCCAGTTCCAGGGGGTATAACTTTCATGATAAGGCCTTTTTGGGGCCGGGCCGATAAAGAGGTCCCAGTCAAAATTTTCAGGGATAGCCATGATTTCTTTAGGGCGTTCCAGGCCCTGGGGCCAGATAGGACGATCTGTCCATGCATGGGCCTCGACGACCTCGCCAATTTCGCCGTTCCAAACCCATTCGCAGAGCTGCCGTACGCCATCGCCGCTGTTCCCCTGATTCCCCATTTGCGTTGCGACAGGATATTTTTCCGCCAGTTTTGTCAGCAGGCGCGACTCGTAAACCGAATGGGTCAATGGTTTTTGGCAATACACATGTTTATTCATGGTAAGGGCCGTGGCCGCAATCGCGGCATGGGTATGATCGGCTGTGGCCACCATAACAGCATCCATGGAATCTCCCAGTTCTTCAAACATACGCCGCCAGTCAAAATACTTTTTAGCCTTTGGAAAGGCACCGAAGCAGGGTTGGCTGTAATTCCAGTCAATATCACACAGCCCAATGATATTTTCAGTATCCATCGCCATGAGATTGTGTTTGCCCTTACCGCCAACGCCTATCCCTGCAATATTCAGTTTATCACTGGGGGCTTTGTGGCCCAAACCGCCAACCGCAAAACTGGGTACTATGGTTATCCCAGCCCCCACGGCCATGGATTGCTTGATAAATGCTCTTCGGGTATTTTTTTTCTGCTTCATGATGTAGTGGATATCGGATGAGGGAGTAAGGTATTAATTTTTGGCAAACGTTCCCATACGCCTGAAGGAATGTGAATCCCTGCTGACAAATTTATAGGGATGCTTCGTTTCGGAAAGGGGTGCGTGATTATTTCCTGAGGTGATTATCCACCACAATTTCATTATACCACGTTCTGTCTTTTTGTGATACCTCAACCCTGTAAAAGAAAGCGACTTCTTTCTTATCAATTTCATTTGTAAAGACAAAGGTGTTTTTAACTCCGGGGCGAAGCGAAAAATCCCTGGTGCTGCCATCATCCTTTCTCACCCCGTTTTTATCAATCAATGTTTTGATTTTATAGTCCGCATTAAAGGGGTAATTTTCAAATTTTACTTTAACCAGGGGGTTGAAAACTGAGAAGTTCCCTGAGTTGGCAAGCTGAATATTAAGGACATGGAGGTTCTTATTATGATCAATTTCAATCACATCACTCGTGGTATGGATACTTAAATGCGATAAAAACAAATGCCCTTTAAAAAATTTATAATAGGAAAAGATGCCCCCGACCAATATAAAGAGAAAGGTGATCAGTTTGGCAGTGAAGTCGATCGTCTTCACATTAATTTCCTCTGAAAGGTAGTGTTGTATAATGTCTTGCCTTAATAGCAGTGCATAAGCTGCTATGGTCACCAAAACCACCAGGGTGAATATCACAATCCGAATATTCCTCAGGAAATTGTTCATGACAGGATCCTGAATAACAAATAGGAAAGTAACACCATAAGGATGACAATACTTAATACGATCATACATCCATTTGTATTTGGAATCCGGACCAGCCTCCTTTTTTTTCTGAAATTAAATGTTTTCCTTGGAAAGTATTTGTCGATCGGTTTATCAACCTCATTGACAATTTTTAGGGTTGGGGCCTCCTTTTCGGCAACAGGGTCAGCTTTTTCCTGCACTATATTAAGATGGGGCACTTTAAATTGGGTGGCATGCGCATTTTTCCTTGAAATCATAATACCGCTTTTATTAAAAAAACCCCTTACAATGCGCAGAATTGCTACGCTTTAGAGGGGGAATTTACAGTATTAAAGATAACTTTTTTATTCCTTATAAGTAACGTTCCCTGATAACATTGATATGATGTTTTACATGGCCTATA
>DATGCB010000505.1:0-3518 GCA_035312365.1 Eudoraea sp.
GGGGTTGGTAAGGATAATTCTAAAATTGCTGTCAAACATAATGATCGCATCCATCGCCCCATTGATCAGGCCACTCATCTTGGAATAGGCAATTTCCAGTTCCTTTTTTGAGCTGGCAAGTCGTTCCTGGATCGTATCGAGCTCCCGGTGGCGCTTTATCATTACGGACAACATCCCCTGTGCAAAACCACGATCTTCCTTCATCAGGTCCAAAAAAAGTTTCCGGTCTATACGGGCTACCCGGGTGTCTTCCAATGCGGTTACTGAGGCCGACCTCTCCTGACGGTCTATCAGGGCATATTCCCCAAAGCAATCCCCTTGTGAAAGAAAACCGAATTGATGTTCATCCTCATGAACTTTGACCTTCCCATCCAGAATGGCATACATGGCTTCTCCTTTATCTCCCTTTTTAAATATAGTATCGTTTCTTTCAAAGTTCAATACGTCAATATTTTTACAGAGATTTGACAGGGAAGTTCTGGAAACTTCTGAGAAAAATGGAACTTCCGCCAGTAATGCAGGAAGCTTATCTTTTATTTCAGACATAGTCAGATTCGGTTTATTATGGCTACTAAATATAAATATTTAAAGTTTAAAATCCATTTGAAATTTTGGGCCGGAATTGCGCGGCCAGAACCGGGTTGTTTAAAACTACCGGGGCAGAATCAAAAAACCCGTCAGATTTAACGAACCTGACGGGTTTTAAACACCTTATAAGTGTGTAAGCATATAAATGGGTCATATATCTTCGGCCAGCCAGGCCTTCATCATCCACACTGTTTTTTCCTGTTCTGTAATAAAATCGCTCATCATGGAATTGGTCCCCTCATCATCGGCCCCGGCAGAAGTGTCCAAAACCCGCCTCTCAATCATCAGCAATTCGGTCAGAGAATCCACGATCAGTCGGATAGCGTCTTCATCCCTGCTCACATTTTTACCAACCGGTACTTTCGCATTTGTAATATAATCTTCAAAGGTATGCAGGGGAACTCCCCCCAGGGTCAGAATCCGTTCTGCGATCTCATCTACCTTGAGATTGGCATCGTTATACAATTCTTCAAATTTTACGTGCAGATCAAAAAATCGCTTTCCCCTGATGTTCCAGTGAATCCCCCTCAGGTTCTGATAATACCGTTGAAAATTAGCCAGAAGGACGTTGAGTTCCTTGCTCAGGGCAATCGATTTTCCGGCGTTAAGTCCTATACTATTTAGTTTCATATGTAGTGCTTTTAAGAGCTATAAAATTAATATATATATATCTGAATTTTGATAAATTTTATTGATAGTTTTTATACTTTTATCGTTTAAACTTATTACAAATGACGATCACCCAATTGCAATATGTCCTGGCTGTGGCCGAGTACCGGAATTTTACACTCGCCGCGGAAAAAAGTTTTGTGACCCAGCCGACCCTGAGTATGCAGGTACAAAAACTGGAAGATGAACTCGACATTCTCATTTTTGATCGGAGCAAAAAACCGATTACGGTTACGGAGACAGGAAAAAAAATTGTGGCGCAGGCGAAGAATATCGTAAATGAAGCCGAGCGGATCAGGGACATTGTGGATCAGGAAAAGGGTTTTATTGGCGGTCCATATAGCCTGGGTATTATACCCACAGTAATGCCAACACTATTGCCCATGTTCCTGAAAACATTTATCAAAAAACACCCCAAGGTCAATCTTATCATTAAAGAGCAAAGTACCGAGAACCTGATAAGAAACATCCTGGACGGACATCTGGATGCGGGTATTGCGGCGACGCCACTTGAAATAGAATTTATCCGGGAGCGGCCACTATACTATGAACCCTTTGTTGGGTATGTCCCAAAAAATCACAGGCTCAGCAGTTTGGACCAACTGAGTCCTGATGACCTGGAAATAAACGATGTCCTGTTACTGCAGGATGGACACTGTTTCAGGGATGGAGTCATTAATCTATGTAAGTCGCCAAAGATTTATGGAGAAGAAAAGTTTCAGTTGCAGAGCGGAAGTTTTGAAACGCTCGTGAATCTGGCAGATGAGGACATGGGCATGACTTTACTCCCCTACCTCAATACCCTTGAACTGGATTCGACGAAAAAGAAGAATTTAAAGTACTTCAGCAATCCCTCTCCTGCCAGGGAAGTAAGTATTATCTACCACAAAAAAGAGTTGAAAATGCAAATAACAGAGGCCCTCAGGGATGTTATTTCGGGAGTTGTAAGGGGGGCAATTGCCTTCCAGGACGTCAATATTATCAGTCCCCTGAATAAAAAATAGCGGGTAAAGGGACCTTTGCGGCCCTGGCAATTGAATGCTATGACCAACGCCGGCATGCTGGCAGCAGTACCAGGACTAAGCATCAAATAACTTCAGGCGAGCTTGTTTGAGCTAAAAAAAAGCCACCGAAAGGTGGCTTTTGCATTTTCATTTCAAAAGAATTAAACTTGGTTGTAATTCCGGTTTATCGGTGATAAACTGCATCAACCATCTTTTTAATTCTTCGATTTCATAGGGGAGTAATCTGGAAATTGCCTTTTTAAGTTCTTTGCTGAATAACTTAGCGTCAAAACTTACTTTTTGGAGTACCGTCTTGGTATACTCCAGCATAGCTCTAGCCATATTCTCAGAATGTTTAGTTAGACTGTTGTTTCAAATTTAACTAAAAAAAGGTATTGAATATTGTCCTCCATCCGTTAAAAATTAGATAAATTCATTTTTAATTCGATAAAAGACCTAATCTCCTTAATTCGGTTTCCTTGAATTCATTCAAAAAATGCTGCTCTTTCCTTCTGGCAATCATAGTTTTAAGTGCTTGTGCAAGTGCCGGCCATAGAAAATTTAAAAGAGAAATCGGGCGGACGCTGGCCCAAACTGTTTTTGAAAATCATTTTGCCGGGATCATGGTATATGACCCGCTAAAGGGTGATACCCTATTCAGCAGGAACTCGGATAAATATTTTACGCCGGCCAGCAACACCAAAATTTTTACGCTGTACGGGGCGTTGAAATTGCTCCCTGAAAGAGTACCGGTACTGGAATACTGCCTGGAGAATGACACCCTGTATTTTACCGGAATGGGAGATCCCACACAACTGCATCCCTATTTTAAGGACAGTACCCTGATCACATTTTTAAAGGGATTTGAAAACCACGCCATGTACCTGCATAATTTTCAGGATGAAAAATACGGTCCCGGTTGGGCCTGGGAAGATTATGACGGATACTATGCACCTGAACGAAGCGCATTGCCCCTCTATGGCAATGTAATAACCGTAAACAATTCACAAGGGCTTTCTGTAGTGCCCGCCTATTTTAAAGATAGCGTGGTCCCGGTAGCCTATACCCGCCGCAGGTATCTGAACACCAATACTTTTTTCTTTGGCCCTTTGCAAAAAGACACCCTTGAAATTCCTTTTATAACCAGTAACAACCTGACCCAATCACTTTTGGAGAAAGCAACGGGACTGCATATTTCCCAGGTGAGCAGGATGCCTGAACTGGAAAGGAAAACAGTATATGGGATACGATCCGATT
>DATGCB010000506.1:0-6373 GCA_035312365.1 Eudoraea sp.
CAGCGCTATTTTGGGGATGAAGTGATGGCAATGATCGTACGGGACAGGGAGGCCGTCTACATAAATGATACCATTCGCTCCCTGGTTTTTGCGCTGCTTGCAGCCCTGGCAATATGGGGTTTCCTCAAAGGAAAGATAAAACAGAACGCCCTGATCATTTCACTGGGATTGCTCATCGTCATTGATATGGCCGTTGTGGACAAACGCTATGTGAACAAAGACAATTTTGTGAGGAAGCGGCAAATGGACCAGCCCTTTCAGGAAGCCGAATATGACAAGAGGATCCGTGAGGATAAGGAGATTTTCAGGGTGTACGACCCGTCCCAGGGATTTGACGGAGCCCGGACCTCTTATTTCCATCAATCGATCACCGGTTACCACGGTGCCAAACCTGCGCGGATGCAGGATCTGTTCGATTTTCATATTCAAAAAGGAAATATCAACGTCCTGAACATGCTCAATGTGAAGTATGTAATACAGCAGGATGAGGAGGGGAGAAGCTATGCCGGACTCAATCCGGACGCCAATGGCAATGCGTGGTTTGTAGGGAAGCTGAAGGGAGTTAAGAATGCGGATGAAGAGATCATGGCCCTCGACAGCGTGGATCTGAAGAATGAGGCAGTTGTAAATATGGAAACCTACCCTGAATTATTGCGCTTTCGTATTCAAAAAGATTCCACCGCTTCGATTGGCCTGACCAACTACCTGCCAAATCATTTAACGTATAGATCCGTCAACTCAAATGCCGGGCTGGCTGTCTTTTCGGAAATGTATTATCCAAATGGCTGGAACGCCTATATTGATGGTGAACCGGTGGCCCATTTCAAGGTGAACTACACGCTCAGGGCTCTGAAAGTCCCTGAAGGCGAGCACATCATTGAATTTAAGTTTGAACCGGAACTGGTGAAAACCGGAAGCAGGATCACCATGGCCAGTTCAGTGATCATTTTGCTAGTCCTGCTAGGGGGTATCGGCTATTCCTTCTGGCGGAGCAGACAGGAAGAAACCACATAATGCGAAAGGTACTCATCATTACATATTATTGGCCTCCTGCCGGAGGGCCGGGGGTCCAGCGCTGGCTTAAATTTGTAAAGTACTTGCGCGATTTCGGGATAGAACCCAGTGTCTACATCCCTGATAACCCCAGTTATCCCATCGTTGACGAAACCCTTGTCGACGAGGTCCCACAGGGCATTACCTATTACAAAAACCGCATTGCGGAACCCTTCTGGCTGGCACGTGTTCTAGCGAGCAAAAAAACAAAACGGATCAGCGCGGGTATTATTGAATCGGTTAACCAGTCCCTGTTGGAAAAAGTCATGCTTTGGGTCCGGGGTAATTATTTTATACCTGATGCCAGGAAGTATTGGGTACAACCATCGATTACCTATTTGACGGAAGTTCTTCAAAGGGAAGAGATCGATACTGTCATCACCACCGGACCGCCGCATAGTATGCACCTCATTGGATGGGGCCTGAAGGAAAAGAAATCAATACGATGGATCGCCGACTTCAGGGATCCATGGACGTCTATCGGGTACCATAAAAAACTAAAGCTGACCAAAGTTTCACGGGAAAAGCACAAGGCAATGGAAAGCCTGGTACTAAATGGGGCCGATAAGATCATTGTGACCAGTGATACCACGCGAAAGGAATTTAACAGGATCACGCAGAAACCCATCGCTGTAATTACAAATGGCTACGATACTGACTATAAAGGGGGCGCCCATTTGGACGATAAATTTACCATTGCCCATATCGGTTCGTTGCTTACGGGAAGGAATCCCAAAAATCTCTGGAAAGAATTGTCCCAGATGGCAGCTGAAAATGAAGTTTTCAGGGCGCATTTACAGCTCGAATTTATTGGTGTCGTCAGTAAAGACGTTATGGATAGCCTGTATCATTATGAGTTGGCACCTTATGTGAAGCTCAAAGGATACGTCTCGCATGCCCAGGCTTTGCGAAGGCAAAGGGCATCTCAGGTTTTGCTGTTGGTGGAAATAGATTCCGAGGAAACCAGGGGCATCATTCCCGGTAAGTTGTTCGAGTATATGGCCGCCAAAAGGCCTGTACTTGCTGTAGGGCCTGAGGGTTGGGATGCGGGGAAGATCATAGAAAAAACCATGACTGGCCGTGTTTTTGATTATGGCATGCGCGCGGAATTGAGGGCGACGCTCCTTGATTGGTATCAACAATACCGGGAAGGGAATTTACACCCGGAAGGCAAAGATATCAAAGAATATAGCAGGAGGGAACTCACCCGGAAACTGGCCGATGAATTGGAATGGCCATCGTCTTAAAACAATCCCTGAGCAATACCCTGATCACGTACCTTGGATTAGGGACAGGCGCCATGAACACCTTTGATATTTAAGACGCACCCTGTCACCTCAGAGACTTTCAAGGTGCCGGGACTGTTGTTGTTGCCGGGAGCGCTATTCTTCTTCTTCCTGCAATTCCCGTTTCATGCCCTCGTCGATATTGTGTTCAAAAGCTCCCTGATATTTGTGATGTATACCGGTATTTTATATCGGTTCAGGATCTCTGAGCATGTCTTTGGGATCCTCTCAAAATAATTAAGAAAATAACCAGACCCAATCAGTATCTTAGGAGAAATCAATCGTATATGAGAATTCCGGAGGTATGAGAGTGCATTTTAGGGTTACGCCAATAAAATTTGAAACTATTGAAGAATTACCCAATGGATGGGAAAATAGGAACTACAGGGAACTGTTGGAACTAATGGATTATGGCGATACATCAGGAATAGGGGAGGAAGACTTAAAAGAAATGTGCCACATGTCCCTTTCTGATTTTGAACCCGAAGAGGCGGCAAAAATTGTACTTGCCTATGTTTTTGAAGGCCGCCTGAAAACAGGGCAGATCAATAATCTGGCCAACGAAATGCTCGAGGAAAAGATGTGGGAGGAATACGCTGACCTCTCCCTTCATGAAGAATTTTTTAATGTGTCTCAGTTGCTGTACGAAGCCTTTGGCGGACAATTTCCACATCCCCAGGCGGTACTGTACCAGATGAAGATCAACCCAAAAGAAAAGGCCGGCCTCGCCGTATTCGGAAAAAATACCGAGGCCTCCGTGCTTCGTATTCTGGTACAGGGAATGCCTGAAAATACATTGATCCTCAGACTTTTTGAGGATCCGTTAAGGGAAGGGGAATTCAGGGAGGCACAGGATATTATCTGGCAGCTTAAAGCACAACCGACAGAAGATAGCCTCCATTTGGAACTGATTTCCTCCCGATATTGGTTTCACGATCTTAAATACGCCTCCGATTTTGAAGCCTCACTGGTTTATCCTGAAGAAGAAACGTAATACACAACAGGAGTTATCATCACCCCGGATTGCTCCTTAACGTCCTAGGTAATGCCCAGGGCAGAGGACAAAGCAGTGGCTAACCCCAAAAAGCTGAGAAAGCCGCAAATATCAGTAACCGTTGTCAGTATAATTGATGAAGACGTTGCCGGGTCCTGGCCAACCGCCTTCAGGGCCATTGGAATGACTGCACCTGCAAAACCCGCTATGATCATGGACAGGATCATAGAAATACCGATGACAATGGCGATGCCGGCCGATGATGCCCAGAAAAAGACTATGATCCCCGTGGTCAGGGCAACGGCGATACCATTGATAAGCCCTACCATGATTTCCTTCCTCGCTACTTTAAACCATTGTGAGATCCGTATCTCTTTCAGGGCCAATCCCCTCATTGTTACCGCTAACGCCTGGGAACCGGTATTTCCCGATTGTCCCGCGACCACCGGTAAAAAAACGGCCAAAATGGTAATTTTGGCAATCGTATCCTCGAAAAGTCCGACAACCAGGGATGCCAAAAATGCCGTGGCCAGGTTGACCTGCAGCCAGGGTAGCCTTTTGCGTACGGCAAAAGATACCCGTGACAGCGCCTGTTCTTCCCTGCCGGCACCAAACATGGCCTGTAAATTCTCGGTAATCTCCTTTTTGGTAGCGCTGATCAGCGCTTCATTCCGAATGACTCCCAGGAGATTGTTGTTGATATCCGTAACAGGAATCTGCAGTAAGTGCTCTTTTTCGAAGACCTGCAATATTTCTTCCCGGGACGTCATCGCATTCACGGAAGGTGAATCATCCATCAGGGTATGTAACCTTTCAGAGGGTTGGGAGATAGCCACCAACTGTACCGGGATCTTTCCCAATAATTTCCCTTCGTCATTTATTACATAGACCACGGTAATTTTACGGTCACCCAGCTTACGGATCCTGTGCAGCACATCCTGTACGGAATTATCAGCACTAAAGGTAGTCACCGTGGTTTCCATCAGATAGCCGGCCGTCCCCGGCTGATAGTTTAAAAAGTCCTTGATTTCCCTTGCAACCACATCGGGCAGTAAGGTCAGTTTCGTTAAGATATCATCTGTACTTAAACGGGAAAGTAAGCGCGAGGCCAAATGCGTGTTTACCTGAGCAAATAGTTGTACAAACAGTGCATCTTCCATACGGCTGACAAGATCTGTGACATTATCAGGATTTAATTTGAAAAATATGGCCCTGGCATTGGCAACCGGGAGTTGTTCCAGGTACTCCAGAATTGTATCCGGAGGCAGGCTGTCGAGTGTTTTGGCTGCATCATTTGGATATTGCTTAAAAAAATCATTGCGCAGTGCAGATCTGGCATAATCAGCTTTAGTCTCCATGTCCGTCACTTTTTTCATAATCATTTGCCTACGCTTTGCAAAAACCCGGTGAGCCCGATCCGGTATAACTCTCCAAGCGCAACGCTCGTATCCAGAAGGTCTTTTGTGCGCGGACCACTTTTCTTAATGGTTATTTCCCTGGTTGTCCTATACGGTAGGGTACCCAGGAGTTTTTCCGACCTGTCTACTATGGGGATGAACCTATATTCGTACCATGCAGGATGGTCCAGGATATTTTTAATCGGGGTATCCGGGAAGAATTTCGGAATGGTGGTGATCATCAGTTCGGCGAGTGTGATATTCCGGTCTGCGTATAATAGCTCTTCCAAACGTACTGCCCCCTCAAAGGTGCCACTGGTATCTACAACGTATAAATAGGATTCCAGGCTTTCCTTATTCCTCCTGATGATTTCGAAGGCGTCTTTTACCGTCATTTCTTTGTTTACAACGATGACCGGAACCATTAGTACCCCCACCGTATTTTCCGCCTGCTCCAGCTTCCGGTTTATGGCTGCCGTAAGGTCCGGGGAAAGATTTGATAAAAGACGGGTCAGGTAAGTCTCATCGAACTGCCTGCACAGGGATTCAGCCAGGAAAATATCACTTGCCTCCATAAGTTCCGAGGCAAGTTCCGTTGGCAAAAGCGCAAAACACCTGGAGGCTTTTTCAACATTCATCACGTTGAGCAGGGTCAGGGTGTGCTCCGATCGAAGTTCCCGCATCAGTTCTGCCACCTCATCATCATTTAATCCCTCCAGCACCTGTGCAGCCCTGAAGGGATATTTCGCTATAAAATCTTCCGCAACCAAACGATCTGTCTTCATCCTTTATTTCTTAGTGAGCAGGAATGACGTTGTTTTATTAAACTCATTGGCAGGAATGATTACCTGCCCATTTTCATGATCCAAAATCACATTGGTGAGTTCAATTTTCGTGATTTTGCCTTTGATTTCACCAATTTGCACCACATCCCCTTCTTTGTAGATCTTGCGGACATAGAAAGCAGCCAGAATATTGCTGACGGATGTTCTTGCCCCCAAACCAAATGCCAGCGCTGCCCCGAACAGCAAGGCTGCCAGTGCAATATCAATAATATGGATAAGAAAAGAGATCTCAATCCCTATCTGGTCAATCGCAATAATGATGGCCGTAAAAAGGATTAAAAATTGTGCAATTCTACCCAGGGTGGTGCTGTATTCCAATCCAACCCGTTCGCTTACGGAAATGATGAGTTCATAAATGAAATTACCGATAATTATTGCCGCAAAAATAATCAGGATGGCTGCAAGAACATTGGGGATGTACTGCAAAATGTCCTCAAACCAGTTGGTCAAAACCGTCAACCCAAGGATATCGGTAATGAGCAGTACGCTCGAAAAAATGATCAGCCAAAAAAAGGCCATACCGATAAAGGTACCCGCCTGGGTAAGATTGATGGTTTTAAACCGTCGACTGATTAGCCTTCCTATATACTGAATCAGGCGAATAATGAGGTATTTTACAAGGCGCGCTAGCAGATAGCCGATACCCAGGACAAAGAGGGAAATCAGGATATTTGGAATAAGTTCTAAAAATTCAGTTTTTAGGTTTTGGAGAATATTGTTGATTTCTTCTATCATGCGCTATTAAAGATATGAAATTCACAGACAAGGAAATCACCAATATAAGGATATCTGACCTAA
>DATGCB010000507.1:0-8376 GCA_035312365.1 Eudoraea sp.
GCTCCATACCAACAGCGAGCAGGCCATATTCGATTTTGTGATGGAGGAAGTAACCCCGGTTTTCCAACACCTGAAGAAGACCGATGATCACTTCAAGTCCCTGGTGGCAGACTATGAAGCTCAAATTGACCCGGGTACAGAGTCGTACTATGACCATCGGAGGAACTATGATGAAAGCGTGATGCGGATCAATAAGGAATTGGCAGCGGTCATCGACAAAAAGCAGGCGGAAGCCCAGAACATGTTTCCCCATTATTTTGAACGATATAAGACGGATGGGGTGGAACATAATATGTATATTGGGAATTCGATTGTCGGGGAGGACGAATTTGACCGGCTTTTCCTCAGTAACTTAAGATTGTGGCAGTTACAGGTGATGTGCGAAATGGAAAATGCACATTACCAGTTAAAATCCGAACTGGCCGTACCCCTCGATGTTGCTTCCCTCCTCCTGGTATATAACACCAGCCTCTCCATCCGGTTCCGGATGGATGAGAAAAGGTTCGACGTTGATGGCACCTACAATGCGCGATATGAGGTGATCAAAAAACGAATAGATAAATCCTACATCAAGGGCACGACGGACCGGCTGACGCAAACCGGGAAGCTGGCCATTGTGTATTCTCAGAAAAAGGACGAATTGGAATACCTGCGCTATATTGCCTTTTTGAAATCGAAAGGGTATTTTACCAACAATATAGAAATATTGGAACTTGAAGGGCTGCAGGGCGTTTCCGGGCTTAAGGCCATCCGGGCGGAAATCTTATATTCCAAAGAGAAGGAGCCCGAAAAAATGTACACCTACGATGACCTTATGCAGGAGCTGAAGGCTTAAATCATAACAAGTTCTGCTGCTCTTTCCGGGCCAAAAAAGCGAAATGCAATTCCGAATGCCAACACCGATAACACGATTCCAATCATAAAAATGGTATATGTCCATCTGAGGATTTTGTATTTACGATTTAATACAAGCCCCAGAAAGTATAGGTCTTTGGTCAGGGAAGCATAAACGTAAGCCTTGTCTTTCAATAATTCTTCGATGGCCCACTCGTATTCCTCCAGTTTCATTTTATGGAAATTCCCAAAAAATAACAGGTTAACTTTCTTGTTCGTAACGTCTTCCTTGGTAAACTGACCCTCTGTGATATTGGGGCGTGTGGCAAATACTGCCAATACCATAGACACTACACTAAAAACTATAAATATCAGGGTAGGATAAATTAAATAAGCATTGGACGGGTTATCCAGTTTGGGGATAAGGTTTGACAGGGCCACAGAGATGATAATGGCATTTACAGACAATAAAATATTAGCTTTTGTGTCCGCAATGTCACTTAACATCAAATGGTTTTTCAGGGTAACCCTGAATAAGGTCTGGATCCCTCTATCCGGACTTTCACTTTTAAATTGGGCCTTTAAGCGCTCTTTCTTGGCAATTTCTTTTTCAGTTTTTTTCTCTTTAATTAGCTTTCGCATGTTTTTATCCTTGCCAGCCTGCCAGTTTTGGATGGCATAGTCCGTATAATAACGATGTTCGGACCGGAACATCTTTACGTTTTCTTCGCGCCACTTTTTGGGCGAATATTCTTCAATACCCAGAAGTGAAAGTTCCTCCCTTAATAATTCAGTGGTTTCCAGGTAACTTTTTTGTGCTAAATGAGAGGAATCCGCATCCCGTAAGATTTTCTCCGGCAGATTTTGGGGGGTATGCCTTCGTTTGGTGGCTGCGATAAGATTACAGATATTTTCAATGCGGGTGTTATCCCAGGCATTGTCTTTAAGGAATTTACGGGCAATTTCACAACTACTCTCCTCGTGATTTTCATGGCCCTTTGTATAGCCTGTATCGTGCAGCCAGGCCGCCAGGGTGATTTCTTCATTTTCTATATCTTTAAGTTCATAGTGATCCAATAATTGTTTAGTACTTTTAACTACCCGCTGTGTATGCCTCAGATTATGGTACAAATACCTGGAATCTAATTTATTGATTAACAAATCAGTTGCGAAATCTTCCGCCTTGGAGATTATGTCGGACATAAGTTTGCTGTTACGGACTCAAATTACAAAAAATTAGATGTTAATATTATCGTTATGAAGAAACATTTTGCACTATTGCTGTTCATCGTGATTTTATCGGGTTGTGCGACCTATAAGGCCAAGTACGCCATAGGGGAGGGAGCATCTGATGTAAAATCAAACAAGGCTGTTTCCCATACCTTCTATCTAATCGGAGATGCCGGCTTATCACCTATGGGTGGTATGAATCCGGTCTTAAAGCTATTCAGGGAAAAATTGAATACTGCCGACGGGAACAGCACGGCGATATTTTTGGGGGATAATATTTATCCAGCCGGGTTACCAGAGAAAAGAGATTCCACGATAACCTACATAACGGCAAAGAACCACCTGGAGGCCCAATTGGCCACTTTGGAAAATTTTAAGGGAAATCCCTTGTTTATCCCAGGGAATCACGACTGGTATAACGAAGGGTTAGAAGGATTGAAACGGCAGGAGAAATATGTGGAAAACAGCCTGGAAAACAAGGGAGCCTTTGAACCGGACAATGGGTGTCCGCTGGAACATATTGAAATTTCTGAAGACATAGAACTGATCGTAATAAATTCGGAGTGGTACCTGACCAATTGGGACAAACACCCCAATATTAATGATGATTGCGAGATAAAAAACAGGGAGAAGTTCTTTGAAGAATTGGAAAGTCTCATTAAAAAGAACCAGGGAAAAACCACTTTGATTGCATTGCATCATCCTATGTTCAGCTACGGAGTACATGGAGGCCAGAATTCCTTCCGGCAACAATTCTACCCCAGTAAAATGGCAGTTCCACTACCGGTACTGGGAACTTTTATAAACGTACTGAGAAGGACCACAGGTGCCTCCATAGAGGATCTGCAAAATAAACGATATACCCAATTTAAAAAAAGAGTGGTAACGCTGGCGCAACATTCGGATAAAGTGATATTCGCATCCGGACATGAGCATACGCTGCAATACATAGTGGAAGAGAATACCCCTCAGATCATAAGCGGTTCAGGATCCAAAAAAGGAGCTAGCCGTCTGCTGAACGGCAGCAAATTTTCAACTGGTCAGATGGGTTTTGCCACTTTAGAAATTTATAAGGACGGTTCCTCCCGTGTTCGGTATTACGGCTTAACCGAGGAGGGAAGGGAAAAATTTTTATATACCAGTGAAGTTCTGCCCCCTGACAGGAAATTGATCACCGGAGCATACACCGATGACTTTCCGCCCCTGGTAAAGGCTTCAGTCTACAGCGAGCAAGAGACCTCCAAAAGTGGCTTTTACAAGACTATTTGGGGAGAACGTTACAGAAAGTATTACAGCACTGAGGTGACTGCACCCACAGTCCGTCTGGATACCTTGTATGGGGGGCTGAGACCAGTAAGGAAAGGAGGGGGCCACCAATCCAAATCCCTGAGGCTACAGGATAAAAACGGCAGGCAATATGTGATGCGGGCTTTGAGAAAAAGTGCCGAATTGTATTTGCAGGCTATGGCCTTCAAGGAGCAGTATGTGGTTGGGGATCTGGAAGACACCTACGTAGAAAGTGTTTTGAGTGATTTTTATACCGGTGCCCATCCCTATGCACCCTTCACGGTGGCTGCCCTGTCCGATGCGGTAGATATTTACCATACGAATCCGGTACTGTATTATGTGCCAAAACAGTCAGCCCTGGAAGATTTTAACCTGGAATTTGGGAATGAGCTCTATATGATTGAAGAACATGTATCGGAAGGCCATGACGACCTCAGGAGTTTTGGACTTGCCAAAAAAATTGAAAGTACCGATGATTTTATTAAAAATCTGCGAAAGGACGAAAAATACACGGTTGATAGAACATCCTACCTGAGGGCCCGTTTATTTGATATGTTGATCGGTGACTGGGACCGCCATGTAGATCAGTGGCGATGGGCAGAATTTGAGGACAAGGCTACAGGCACCATCACCTATAAGCCTATCCCAAGAGATAGGGATCAGACCTATTCCATTATGGGTGACGGCGTTCTGATGAATATTGCTACCAGGATTATCCCGGGACTGCGATTGATGGAAGGTTTTAATGAGGAGATCCGAAGCGTAAAGGGCTTTAATTCTTCCCCGAAAACGTATGTCCTCGACATGGTAATATTGCAGGAAACGGAATTGTCACTTTGGGAGGATCAGGCGAGGTTTATTCAAAAAAATATCACCTCTGAAATAATCGACAAAGCCTTTGAGTCATTTCCGGAAGAAGTACGGGATGAGACCCTTGACCGGATTAAAAATATGCTCATGGCCAGGAAGGAGCAACTTGCAGAGACGGCGCGTGCGTATTATGGAATAATCAATAAATTCGGGGTGGTTACCGGTACGGACAAGGATGATTATTTTACCATTAAGGCCCTGCCTGATGGAAAAACAGAAGTCATTGGCCGGCGCATTAAAAAAGGGGAGCAGGCCGGGGTGTTCTTTCATAGAGTATACGACAGGGCGTTTACCAGGGAGATCTGGATCTATGGCCTGGATGATGATGACGTTTTTGAAGTAACCGGACGTCCTGCCATTAAAACACGGTTGATCGGGGGTCAGAACAATGATGTCTATAAAGTGGACGCTCGAAGTGGCGTTCATATATACGATTACAAATCCAGGAAAAACAATTTTGAGCAGGTGAACGGGGGAAGGATCCATAAGACGGATGACTACACTACCAATACCTATGATTTCAGCATCATAAAAAGCAGCACCAATCAAATCATTCCCACCATAGGCGGCAATCCGGATGATGGCCTTCGAATTGGGGTTACAGACATGTATACCTATAATGCCTTCAAACAAAACCCATTTACCCAGCAACATGCTTTTAATGCATCATTTTACTTTGCCACCAGTGGTTTTGACCTTGGGTACACCGGGGAATTTGCACAAATTGCCGGAAAGGCCAACCTGCAACTGGAAGCGAAGTTTACAAGTCCCAATTTCAGTATTAATTTCTTTGGCTTTGGCAACGACAGCGAAAACATGGATGACCTGTTGGATTTGGATTATAACCGGGTAAAGATACAGACGCTTCGCCTGGCTCCATCTTTGGTGTGGAGAAGACAACTGGGAGCAAAGTTCCGCCTGGGCATGTCCTATGAAGATATAGAGGTTGAGGAGACAGAAGACCGTTTTATCAATTTGTTTTACCAGGCCAATACACAGGAAACTAAAAAGCGATTTTTGGGGATAGATGCACAATACACCTATGAGAATGCAGATAATTCGGCCTTCCCGACCATGGGGATGGCCACTTCATTACTTGTGGGATACAAAACCACCACGGATAGTGATAATCAAAACTTTGCATACATCATTCCCAGCTTGTCCTTCGACTATAGGTTGGTGCCAGGCGGGAGATTGGTATTAGCAACGAAATGGAAGGCTCATTTTAACATTGGGGACGGATTTGAATTTTATCAGGGAGCGAGCATAGGGGCGAGCGACGGGTTGCGTGGTTTCAGGAACCAGCGATTTACCGGTAAAACGGCCTATTTCCAGAATACGGACCTGCGATATAGTTTCGGAAAAAGGAAAACGGGTATTCTACCTTTAAAGACCGGTATTTATGGGGGTTTTGATTATGGGAGGGTGTGGTTTCCGGACATGGAATCGGATCAGTGGCATACCTCCTACGGGGGAGGGTTCTTCCTCAATGGTGCCGATATCATTACCGCAAGTTTTGCACTGTTCAACAGCGACGATGGCATGCGGTTCGCTTTTGGTATTGGATTTGGGTTTTAAATGGATCAATTTACGCCGGTGGTTCGCGATTCTTTTATATGTTTTAAGAGGGGCATCCATCCTAGTTTCCAAGGCTGTACGAATACAAATTCCTTCCTGTTCCGTGGCTTTGCTCGTCAGAAATCAAAAGGGTGGAGTCATTCATAAAGCAAACAGCTTCTAATTGGGTCGTAGCGCCCAGGTCAATGGTGCGCATGGAGCCTTCGGTAAATACATTGGCTTTAAAATCAGTAAAGACCCAAATCTTACCATAGCCCAGCAAGACGACCGTTTTTTGGTCAGGAGAGGCTGCTGCGCCGGTAACCCTGCAGCTATGAGGTTCCCCGCACAGCGAAATTGCGCTTACCAATTGTGCTTTATGATTTCCCGCCTGCGCAGGGATTTTATATACCATGGCCTGTCCGTTAAAGGGCCGTGCCCCGTTCTTTGTAATTACAAACAATGCTCCACCGCTGTGAAACAGGGCTTCGGCGTCGTATATGAAATTTTTGGCATCCGGAGGAAATTCCTTTTGTTCCGGGTAATAATACCGTATTTCTTCGGCCTCGATTTTGTCTCCCGGCTCATTAACAGGATTGGGGATTTTGTAAATAACAAGATCTTTCCGGTCATTATCATTATTGCCCATATCACCGATATATAGATTCCCTTCTTCGTCCTTTGTAAGGTCTTCCCAATCTTTGTTTTTAGCATTTGAGACTTTGAATTCCTTTAAAAGATCTCCATTGAAACCAACCTCATAAATATTATCGGGGTTGCCATTATCTTCGATGACCCAGATTTTTGAATCTTCCATTGAGACGATTCCGGAATTCTCGTCCAGCTTTTTGGGAAGTTTCGTGACAAATGTCAATTGCCCGTAATTCGAACAATTTACGAGGAAACCGATCAAAAAAACAAGGCATAATTTATTCATGGGCATCATCCTTTATTGGCATATAAACTTCCGTCTTCCACCTTAGTTCATCACCCCCCATATTGGGATTATTATAAAATACCTCCACCGCATGCCCGGTTACCGGGATGCCCTTTTTCCTGGCGTAATCCAGCAGTTCATACCAGGCCCTGTCAGAGGTGAGATAATTGCCGTGATATATTGCCTTAACCGCATTTTTGGCAGAAAACTGCTTGTATTGAATTTCCGGGTGCCGGGGTAGTTCCCCTGACAGGATTATCGGGAAACAAAAATGATATTCAAGGCTGTCTGTTTCCCTGCTCCAGTTGGTTACTTCCAGGAAGGGTTGCCCATTCAACGAGACGTTATGCTCAAGGAGAAAAGAGCTCAATAAGGGATAGTTGTGCATCATCCCCTGTGCTTTTTTAAATTGCGTGGTGCTGACGGCTGTACAGGCGCAATAGTTCGCCGGTAATTCGTCTTTTCCGGTAATCTCAACGGTAAAGCTGTTGATATGATCTTTCAGCTTTCTGTTAAAATCCATAAGGGTATTCCGGGTGCGGTCTTCAAATTCAGAATTGGAAAAGGGGATCTTAATTTTATTGTTCAGACTGTGGTCGATATCCCTGACATACACCTTAACCCTGCTGGTCGTATCTGAAATGGGGGAAATTTCCCAATGGTATATATGTGTAGAATCATTAAAAATTAGTTCCTGGGTCAATGCCAAATCTTCACTCTCGATTATTTTGGCATTTTGAAGGGAGGCATTCCAGGTCTTTATACTCTGATTAATGGTGCCGGGAAGTGCCCTGACGTTAAACGCAACCAGATAATCGTAAGGTTTAACGAACAAATACCAAATAAGGGCCGCCGGCAGGATGACCCCCAGGACGATCTTGATCTTTTTCATAAGATCAGTTGGATGCCAGATTTTCTTTGTTGGCCATTTTTAGATGATCCACCACAAATTTGCCAAGATCCCTTCCTTGTTTTATGCCAATATCGACAGCTGTACGGTAGTGGATACCACCGTACATACGGCTTATGGCAGCCTCACTTGAAGCCTGATTAAAAGAGGTGAAACTTCTTACGGGCAGGCCATATGGTAGTTCTGTGTCATCGTCAAAGGCGAAATTATCCCCGAAGATATCGGTCAGTACGATGGCGGCAGCACCGGAAACCACACTATGCCCACTGGTATATTCAGGAAAAGGTGGAGTTTGCAAAACGGGTTGCCAGTTCTCATCAAAATGTTGGTTGATCAGCGTTTCCGGACGTATCAGATTGCTGCGGTATTTTTCTTCCCAACAACTGATAAATGCGTCCACAATGGCCATGGACGTTTTGGTGTATGCATATACGGTCTTGTCGAAGTCGCTATCTGTTTTTTTAGTGGCTATTTTCACAATACCAATCCAATGTGCTCCAGGTGTAATTTTCTTCGTAGCGAACATTAGGTGACCCCGTGTTACGGACACGTATGGATTGCAGTCCCAAAATTTGGCAATGGCAACTTCCTCGGAGGTATCGCCTTCTTCCGTGATTTTGTTGCTTATATCATAAACCTCTTTAACTTCCTTGTAAAAATCGGTCCCTTCCTCCATGGAAAAGGGGGGTGGGGGAGTTGGCCTGAATTGGCCGGCAGAATCGATAACGAAAGGCCTGATTTTATTCCAATG
>DATGCB010000508.1:0-6173 GCA_035312365.1 Eudoraea sp.
CACTATTGGAAGCTTACCCCCTTTGATCACCTCCTGGACCTGCCAGGGATAATGGGTGTCGAGCGCATATTCCAAATGTGGCAGGGCCGCACCCAAATGGACCATGGCTGCCATGGAAATGCCGAGGTGACTATTGGAGTGCATGGAAAAACCCCTTCCGAACGTCTGGCAAATCTTAAAGAGTTCCATGGAGGCGCGCAATCCTCCCCAGAAATGGTGATCTGATAATATAATTTGTTCTGAACCCAGCCGTATGCTTTTGGGAAGATCCTCAAATGAGGTGGTACACATGTTGGTTGCCAGGGGAATATTAACCTGTTTGCTCAGCACGGCCATTTTTTCCTGACCACGCACGGGATCCTCGTAATATTCCAATACACCTTCCATTTTCTTACCATATTTAACGGCAGTCTCCACCGACCAGATAGCATTGGGGTCGAGCCTTAGCGGAACGTCCGGGCCAAATGCCTCCCGAAGCGCCAAAATACTGGCACACTCAATGTCTGGAGGCAGTGCCCCCCCTTTTAGTTTGATGGACTCGAAGTTAAATTCCCTGCACATGGCATTCGCCTGGGCAACAATTTGATCAGGCGTTACCGCTTCTTCCTGACGTGCCTTGAGCCAACCCCGGGCATTTTCTTGGATGTCGGACCCCATTACTCCCCCGGCGCCTTTATATTTGAAGAAGAGATAGGCCGAAAAAGGGACTTTATCCCTCAACTTCCCGCCTAACAGATCAACGACCGGCCTGTCCAGTGTCTTTCCAATGCAATCCAGGCAAGCCACCTCTATAGCGCTGAAAAGATGTACCAACAGCCGCTGGTCCCAGGGGGCAACGCCCCGTTGATCCTCTTTTTTCCCTAGTTGTTCATGGATCAAACGTTGAATGGCATTGAGTTGAAAGACATCTTTACCTTTCAAATGCGGCTTTAAATCTTCAAGCCCCCTGTATATTTTTTCGCTGCCGGGTATTTCGCTCAGCCCAACAATACCCGAATCCGTATAGATCTCAACGATAATCCGCAGGGCGAAAGGCGCATGTAATCCTGCTGCATTTAACAATGGAGGGTCTCCGACGGCAATTTGGGTGCTGCGTATATCAGTTATTTTCACTTTTTGTAGTTATAGGTTCGTATTTGAAACTTAAACATTCTAAAATAGGTGCTCTTTAACGTATTTGCCGCCGTGGTTCCGTTAGCCGCAGACATGGCCAATACCTGCTTTAACAACTGTAACCCGGCATCAGTTTATCAGGTTAGCGGCCAGATCTGGGCTGCCACTAAAATCACGATCAAACCGGTCACTCCCATGATTGTCAGCATAGGTGAAAAAGTTTTCAGTACTTCCTTTTCCGTCAAATTACTCATTTTACACACAATCCAAAACCCGCTATCGTTCATCCAGGGAAATATTTTTGAACCACATGCTATCGCGAGTCCTATATATAATGGGTGATATCCCAATTCCATGGTCGCAGACATGCCTGCAAGAATACCGGAAGCAGTGATCATTGCAACGGTGGCAGATCCCTGTGCTGTTCTCACCACGGCGGCTATAAAAAAGGACAGCGGTATGATGGCCATCTGATAACCCTCCGTCATCGCTCCAATCCGGGTACTGATTCCCGTCTGTTGCAGCATTGCTCCAAAAGCACCCCCCGCTGCGGTAATCAATATGATAATCCCACCGCTCATTAAAGCGGTTCGGACAGCTTTGGTCACGGCCGAAGTATCCTCTCTTTTTTGAAGGACCAAAAGTAGTAAAGCAGACATACCGCCGCAGATAAGCGCCGTATTTTTCTCCCCGAAAAAGGCAATCAACAACAGCAGGAGATTCTGGGGGTTTCCCGTGTCCGTGAAGGTATCCATAAGCGCTTTGGCAGTGATAAAGACCAAAGGGATCAGGACCGGGAGTGTGGAAAGCCATAAGGACGGCAATTGGGCATCTGCCTGCAATGACATTGCCTTGATATCCTTTACAGGGGCATCCCCGGAATCACGCAGTGGTATGGGCCATTTTCGATTGGCCCAGAAGGCGTAGAAATATCCTGTGGTAATGGTAAAAAGGCCTACCAGGGTACCTCCCAGCATCATCATCCCGATCGGGATATTCAATTCACTTATCAGGAACAACGGCCCCGGGGTAGGAGGGACGAGGGAATTGGCCATGGCTGCCCCTGCCGTGATCGCAAGGACCAAAAGCAAATAATTCTTGCCCAATTTGTTGGCCATTGCCTTGGCGAGGGGAATCATGAGATAAAAGACTGTGTCGAAGAAAACGGGGATCCCCAGGAAAAAGCTGCCACCCAGAAATGATAGAGGTGCCTTTCTGATACCTGTTAGTTTAATAAGCGAGCGTATGATCTTTTCAGCGGCGCCACTTTCTAGCATACACTTCCCAATGATAGCGGCCATTGCGATAAGGATCCCGATCTTGCCACAAGTCTCGCCGAAGGCCACCGCTATCCTTTTTCCAACGTGCCAACCGGCCATCTCCCCTGCCGTTTCAGGAGAGGCCCCTTTGCTCAGGGCAAAAAGTTCCACGGCAGAGGCGGGAGTCATCGCGGCGACCACAAAAGCCGCCAGCAACAAGGCCAGGAACGCATGCAACCTCAGCCCGATAATTCCACCCACCACAATGATGATACCAATCAATAATATGAATAAGGGGTCGGTATAAAAAGGGTCCATGATGCGGTGTTGAAATTACTGTTTTTTGGAATATAAGTTGCTCTTTACAGGTGTTCTAATCCATTTTCCATTCAACATGTTTAAAAAGGGTATTTTCTTTAAGGACTATGAACAGCCCGGGAAAAACCGGCTGTTTTTAACCTTTTAAACTTATGATAAAAAATGATAGGTTCATGGGCAGCGACTTAAATTTGAGTTTTATCCCTTAAGAAATGTTTGTTTGAAGGTTAATATCAGGCGACCTGCAGGATAAAGCAGATCCAGGATTGTAAGTACGGCAACAATGGGTAATAGAAAATGAGCAGATAAGGAATACCTCATTGTTAGGGTGGTGTAGTCGGAAGATAAGTGAGTGGGAATTCCAGGTTTAGTTTAAATGCGCATGGCCGGAGGCCAATCAAAAAATAAAAAGTGCCCATATACCCGAGGGGTATATTGGGCACGATCTTTCGTCAAAAATCAATCCCTTTTGAATTTTTTAAGTGGAGGGGGTGTACCGGCCCTGTACTGCATTTTTAGTTCAGGTAGCTTCGTAAGGTCACCTCCCCAGCCAAACCAATGGACGCTAATTTTTTTCATTTATTTTTCTTTGTGGTTACATCTTTAAAGCGGAACATCTCCAATATCCTGTTTGATGCACCCAGGTAATACCCTGTTTCATGTTCATAGGATCTTGGATTTTTAAAGGTCCCGAACATCATGTCAATGACGGGTAAATCGGTATAGTTGTATCGGTGGATTCCTTTAGCATGATGCACCGTATGGCTTTCCGGACGTTGAATGATATAGCCAATCCATCTGGGCGTTTTTATATTGGCATGTTGGAAAATGCCCAAAAAAGTAAGCGACAAAATAATGATCGTAATGGCCTGTGGAGCCAATCCCATGATCAGGGCAAAACTAACCGAGCCGACAAGGGAGAGCCCTATCATATCATTTATACTGAAAACAAAGGCACTTGGAACATCAAGTCTTTCCGAGCTGTGATGCATCTGATGCGATACCCTGAACAGGAAATCGGATTTGTGCATACTGATATGCCAGCCGTACTGCACTAATTCGAACAGGAGTACGCCCAAAATAACCTGCGTAAACAGACTTAAGGAACTGAGGTCCATCAATTGGAAGGAAGCAAAAAAGTCATCCCAAACCAAAGGAATGTAAGTGGTAAGAAGCATGTAAGCCATAAAAAAAAGGAGTCCCCTGAATTTCCAGAATCTGATTTTCGGAAGTTGACGGGCAGGAAAAAGTGTTTCCCAAAGGAATAATCCCCCGAAGATGGCGTAAACGATCAATGAAATAGGATCGAGCAGGATTTCCAGGGGCGTGGGCAATTGTGAAATGAATGTTTCCATGATAATAAATGTTTAAATATTAATATATACAGACTAGACGGTGCAAATATAAAATTATTTTTATATATACCAACTAGTTTGTTTAATTTTTTTATCTTTGGGCCATGGGAAGAGACGGAAAACCAACACGGGATAAGATACTGACCGAGTCGAGAGCTTTGGTATTTGAGAACGGGTTTTCAGGAACCAGTATCGATCAGATCCTTGAAAAAACAGGCATTACCAAAGGGGCATTTTTTTATCATTTTAAGACGAAGATGTCGCTTGCAAAGACGCTGATCGAAGAATTTTCCAGAGAGGATATTGCCCATATGCACGACGCTTTGGATAAAACAGAGCATCTTAAACGGGATCCCCTGGAACGCCTTTTACAATTCATTCAGTTGTTCATCGATATGATGTCCGATTTAAAGGAACCCCCTGCATGTTTATATGCTTCCTATACCTATGAACCCAATCAATTCACCCCGGAAATTTTGGATACTATTTCGGAAACAATTCTGGCATGGAGAAAGACGATGATGCAACTCATCCGTAACGTTCTTGAAGAATATGATATACATGGTGAGATGGACCTCCGGGCATTGGCAGATCATACCGTAGTGGTCTTTGAAGGTGCCTATGTGGTGTCTAAAGCCCTAAACGAACCCGATCTTACGGCGAGGCATTTAAAACATCTGAAGAACTATTTCCGGTTACTTTTTGTATCAAAGAAAAAGTAACGCGTAACGATTTTAGAATACGCGGGTTAAATTAAACATCCCTTATTTTTTGGAATTCTGTTCGTGGGTTTACTGAGCGGCCCTCAATGTAAGATCAAACTTCAGAATTTGAGAAACGTTATGGAACCGGTCGGGGCAGGGGATACTATGGACATGATGAGGATTTTAGAAACTGCAATTATTGATCTGCCATCGATCGTATTTGGATCAAACATTATGAAACTTCCGCTACGGCCACCTTTTTTCTATGTCTGAACCGTTTCCTGACAATTAGTTTTACCATTAAGAGGAACGCCAGACTGCCGGCGACCATAAGGGCCCAATGATCTGATAAAACGGAACCTGACTGTATGGGGGAATTATCACCAATGACAATTAAAGGAGCCCAGTAGGAAGGATTAAAAGGTGTATCCCGGTTTTGTTCAATAAATTGAAGTTTGGCCTGCCGCAGGGCCGCAGATTTGGTGAGTCCGTCATTCAAACCTTTATAGAATGACACCATGAGGTCCTTACCTGATGCATCTTCCACCGGCCAAAGGGAAGAAACCACACTTTTGGCTCCTGCGTTAAAGAATGCCCTGGCAAGGCTCATCACCCCTTCTCCTTTTTGTAGTTCGCCACGCGAGGTGTTACATGCACTCAACACCACCATATCGGCCTGATTCTTTGTGGCGTAAATCTCGTTCAGATATAATTTATCGTCGCTGAAGGCGACCCAGTGATTACCGTTCTCATCAATATCCGCATGGGTGGACAGGTGAATGATGGCATGGTTGGCAAATTGTTCCAATACGCGGGCTTTTGTTGCTGCTTCATGCATAAGCAGTTCCCCCTTATATATTTTTTGGATTTCATTTACCTCCAGTGCGCTAAGGCTCAGGTCGCCGAGGCCTAGAGATTCAAAGGTAACAGGAGCAATGGCAATTAACCGATTGGCCGGGCTGGTTGCTATGTTCTTTTTAGCATCCAGATACGAAATGGAATAGGCATACTGCAACTCAGCATCCTCAATCAGGTAAGTTCCCTGCGTTTTATCGGTAACCAGGGCTTCAAATGGGATCTTCTGGAGGTTGTAGTCAGGGATGATGATCACCTGCTTTCTTTTTATCTGGTCATATACGCTGTTGGGAACAAAATTTTTAAAAACGTTATTGGAGAGTGCATGGTAATCAGTTGCCCAATCCTCTGCGGCACGGACATCGGATAACTTTCGGTACAATTTTGTAAGGCCGTCATTTATGTTCCCGTCCGCTCCCACCTTAAATAAAATGTTTTCTTCTGCTGTATTCAGAAGCCCGTAGCCCTGCTCCTCATTTAAAATGTACTGGAGAACGGCCTGTTGGTCTCCGCAATACCTTTCTTTAAAACGCTCGTAGGCAAGCACATCAAGCCTGGATTTTAAGCGC
>DATGCB010000509.1:0-6218 GCA_035312365.1 Eudoraea sp.
AATCAGTGTTGAGAAAAAATTTTCTGCATGAAACTATTCTCCTAGGATATGGCACCTGCCTCCTAGCAGTTCGGGAGCAACTCCCATAGTTTTACAGTATTAATTGAGATTACTATCATATAAAAGAAGTCCTGACAATAAAGGGATAATGGCCTTAATAATACAAAATGTTCCCTGAAATAAATAAGAACACTTTAAAACGTTAAATCATGAAAAAATTAATGGTAGTATTCGTAATGGTAACCATGGCTTATATGCCTGGTATTGCACAGGACATGGAATTTGGTGCCAAGGCTGGACTCAACCTTGCCACGCTTCAACCCGAATTGACGGACAGTAGAACCTCCTTTCATTTAGGCGGAATGGCGGAAATTAAGGTGACTGATGTCTTTTCCGTCCAACCCGAACTGTTGTATTCAGCACACGGCGCCAAAGATCAAAATGATTCCGATAATAATGAAACTTACAAACTGGATTATATCACCTTGCCCGTCCTGGCCAAATATTATGTAGTGGACGCCCTAAGTCTTGAAGCTGGGCCACAATTGGGGTTTTTACTTTCTGCCGAAGTTGAGGACAACGGGGAAACAAGCGATTTAAAGGACGATACCAAGGGGCTGGATTTTGGGCTGGCCTTTGGCCTTGGGTACAAAATGGATAATGGACTTAATTTTGGCCTGAGGTATTATTTAGGCTCTGATGTCAACGATATAGGGGATGATCCGGAAGAATTCAAGAACAGGGTCTTTCAAATTTCAGTCGGGTACTTCTTCAAATAAACACAAAAAGAAGGTCTGTTTTTCCGGATACAGGCGTCACCTGTAGCTGGGTGCAAAAAACTTCCCTGTATTAATTATGATGCACATTTAAGGGGATAAAAATTTCCAATAAAGCTACAGTTGGCCCCATTTTTCAGGGGAAAAAGACAAAATCAAGAGGTATTGAGTGAGAAAAGGGAACTATTTGTATACGTATACCCGGAAGCATAGTTCACCAGCCTGCAAAAGGGGGGAGGAGATTTTCCATGAGTTGGATAATTTTAGAAGATTTATCCTCCCTTGCGGGATGGGCGAACGAAAAAACAGGCCTGTTGCATTAAACATTATTCACACCTGCAGACAGAGCGACGGGGGGAAGCCCGTTGGCAAAAGCATTGAAAATTGAATCTGTCATTCATTATTCTGGACTAAATAGCAAGAAACCGAGGACGAACTTTCAGTCAAAAAAAGCCCGGAAAAACAGGAAGCATACCACATGGAAAGCTCAATATTCATCCAGATGATCAGGGTACAAAAAGTTGTTGTACGGGAACCGGCTGACATGGATTGCGCGAACTTCACTATAAACCCGTTTTCGGAAATCATCTAAATTTTCTTTGTTCAAAGCCGATATAAAAAGCGAATGAGCACCTAACCGGCTCATCCAGGTCTTCTTCCAATCTTCCAGTGTAAAATGAATGCTTGTTTTTTCTGTGGTCAGATCGTCATCAGCGATTATTTCCTGCCGGTACAGATCTATTTTATTAAACACCATAAGCGTGGGCTTGTCACCCGCCTGAATTTCATCTAATATCAGGTTCACCGAAGCAATGTGTTCTTCAAAGTTGGGATGAGAAATGTCAACAACATGCAGCAGCAGATCCGCTTCCCGGACCTCGTCGAGGGTGCCCTTGAAACTCTCTACAAGTTGTGTTGGTAGTTTTCGGATAAACCCCACGGTATCGCTGAGTAAAAAGGGAAGATTGCCCAGCACCACTTTTCTCACTGTGGTGTCTAAGGTGGCAAAGAGCTTGTTTTCCGCAAATACATCGCTCTTACTGATGACATTCATCAGGGTAGATTTACCAACATTGGTGTATCCTATCAGAGCAACGCGGACGAGGGCCCCGCGATTACCCCTTTGGGTTTCCATCTGGCGGTCAATTTTGGTCAGTTTTTTTTTGAGCAGTGCTATTCTGTCACGGACAATCCGCCGGTCCGTTTCAATTTCTGTTTCCCCGGGACCGCGCATCCCTATTCCCCCCCTTTGTCGTTCAAGGTGGGTCCATAAGCCGGTCAGCCTTGGCAAGAGGTATTCATATTGTGCCAGTTCTACCTGGGTTCTCGCATAACTTGTTTTGGCTCGTTGCGCAAAAATATCCAGTATAAGTCCGGTACGATCTAATATTTTGCAACGCAATTGTTTCTCTATGTTCCGTTGCTGTACCGGCGTGAGTTCGTCATCAAAGATAACCGAACCGATTTCATTTTCTTTCACATAGGCTTCAACTTCCAACATTTTACCACTGCCAATATAGGTCTTGGGGTTGGGTAATTCAACGCGCTGTATAAATCGTTTTTCTACTTCCCCACCAGCGGTGAAGGTAAGGAACTGGAGTTCATCGAGGTATTCCCTTACCCTCTCTTCATTTTGTTCCCGGTTGATGATACCAATGAGAACTACTTTTTCATGTTCAACGGTCTTCGCTTCTAACATAATTTCGTTTAAAGTGCAAATCTAATCAATAGGAACCAAGTGATTTTTGTATTTTTAGCCTCCCAAGAACAAAACCATGCTTTTTTCTTTCCTGAAACGCAACAAGGGCAAAAACCTGCATACTATTGCCTTTTATAATCTGGAAAACCTTTTCGACACAAAAGACGATCCGTATTCCCTGGACGATGACTTTACGGTGGACGGGTTTAAGAAATGGGACAGTAACAGGTACAGGAGAAAACTCTCCAAACTCGCAAGGACCATTTCAAAAGTTGGGGTTAAAACCACAAATCTGCCTCCGGTCCTTGTGGGAGTGGCTGAAATAGAAAATGAGAAGGTGGTCATGGACCTGCTCGCCACAGAACCGCTGAATACCCTGGATTACGGTTTCGTGCATCATGACTCCCCCGATGAACGCGGTATAGATACGGCAATGCTCTATCACAGAGAACACTTTACAGTACTCAACTCGGTGCCCATTGCACTTTATGTAAACAACACGGATGGCGGACGCGATACAACCAGGGATATCCTCTATGTACACGGCAAACTGCACGGAGAGGAAGTGCATGTTTTTGTAAATCACTGGCCTTCCCGGAGGGAAGGCTTTGAAGAGACAAGCCATAAGCGGATAAAGGCGGTTGAGGTCATTACTGATTACATGGAACAAATTGAAGCTGCCCGGGAAAACCCCAATTATATAATTATGGGGGATTTTAATGATGGACCCCATTCGGAAAGCATTCAGCTATTGGTCAATACCAAATCGCTTTACAACCCCATGGAAAAATTACTTACACCCGGCAGGGGGAGTGCCAACTACCGGAGAACGTGGTCTCTATTCGATCAGATCATGGTCTCTCATAGTTTTTTGAACTACAAAAAGGGGACCCATAGCTTTGCTCACGCCAATATTTTTGATGAAAAATTTTTAACCCAATATAAGGGCAAATATGCGGGAAGCCCGTTCAGAACATTTGCCGGCAGGAAATATCTGGGGGGCTACAGCGATCATTTCCCTGTCTATATACAACTAAAGTACAATGCCTGACATTGAATAACGCCGTGCCTCAGACCCTTTTGATCTCCATGTCAGCCAGGATTTCTTCATTCCTTAGCCTTAAAAAGACCTGAGCGAGCGTAATGACATCCAATTCACAATAGGAGATAATGCGATCCAGATCCCCATCCTCATAAAACACACGACGCACCATACTGCCGTCGATGTCCCCTTTGGGCGAGGGTATGCCCAGGACATTGGCCATAAGTTTCAGGGAAGTATGGTGCTTGTAGTCACCAAACTTCCATAATTCCATGGTGTCCAGGTGTGGTACCTCCCAGGGTTTTTTTCCGAAGAGATCTAACTTGTGGGGTAATGCAATGCCGTGAATGACCATTCTCCTTGCAATGTATGGAAAGTCAAATTCCTTACCGTTATGGGCACAAAGAAGATTTTTTGGGTGGCTAAAATGGTCTTCAAGCAGATTTTTGAATTCCTTTAACAGGGTAACCTCATCACCATGGAAGGTTGTGACCCTGAAATTTCGTGCATGGCCTTTAACGTTGAAATAACCCACAGAAATGCAGATAATCCTTCCGAACTCTGCCCAAATACCGGCCTGTTCGTAAAATTCCTCAGCTGAGAAATCCTCTTTACGCCTGTACTGGGTTTTGTGTGCCCAGAGTTCTTTTTTGATCTCGTCAAGTTCCTCAAAGTGTTCCTTTTCCGGAACCGTTTCAATATCCAGAAATAAAATATTCGCCAGTTCTATTGTACGTAAGGTCATCCGGTTGTTTTACAAAAAATCAGCAATAATGCTCCTAAAGAACAAAATTTACCAAGGGCAAATAGGCGTCCTGTGCAAAGGTAGTGATCTCCGATGCATTTGCCTGGCAGCGGGCTTCTCAACTCTAATTGTTAAAAAGAGTGTTAATTATCGGCGTCATTGGCGAAGGCGTGAACCATAGTTTAATATCTTTCGTATATACCACGTTTAATTTTTCCCTAAATTTATTGGGATCCGTTAATATATACGTTATGTTAGGCATCATATCAAAAAATTTATTTTGCAGATATCCCATTATGTTGATCGTGTTTTTTACACTGAGTTTGGGGTGTTCCGGCGACCACAGTTCAATTTTTGACACTTTGGGTAAGGCAGAGATCCGGAAAGAACTTGCGGACCAGGATAATGAACTGTCTGAGGATAATCAGAAAGACGAGGCGGAGGCCGATGGTACGGCGGATGATGAAGGAGCTGAAAGTGAGGAAGAAACCGATGAAAACGGCGGGGATGAAAGCACTGATGAAACTGAAGAAGGGGAAAGCACAGAAGAAGACAGCACAGAAGAAGAAACCACTGAAGAAGACAGCACAGAAGAAGAAACCACTGAAGAGGATACGACCCAGGAGGACACTACAGAAGAAAACCCTACCGAAGACAGCGGACAAACAGATGATTCCGGTGGAAACGATGATGAATCGGACAGCGATCTTTCTTGTACAAACCCTCAGGATTTCATTTTCAACGAGGATGACGGATTGTTAATTGTAGAATTGGAACGGGCTCATTTTTCAGGAAGCTGGCAAAAAGGTTCAAACCACGGAGGGTTTACCGGGGACGGATACATGGTATGGACTGGAAACCAATACTTCGAGACTCCCGGCAACGGCAAAGTCAGTATTAAAATCAGGATCAACCATCCCGGCACTTACCAATTTGCATGGAGATCAGTTATTACCAACGGAAACGACGCAACAGAACACAATGATACCTGGCTTCGTTTTCCGGATGCCGATGACTATTTTGGAGAGAAAAGCAATGGCAGTGTCGTGTATCCAAAAGGCAGCGGCCAGACACCGAACCCTAATGGTGCAAGTTCTGATAACTGGTTCAAAGTCTATGTAAATTCATTGAATTGGACATGGTCCACGCTGACCAGTGATCACGATGGACATAAGATATATGCAACGTTCAACAGCCCGGGGATCTACACGATTGAAATGTCGGCCCGATCAACGGGTCACGGGATTGATAAATTTGTCCTATTCGACGGGACCTACTCCCTGGCAGCTGCAACTTCCTCTTCGAATTCTCTGAGTGATATTAGCTGCAACTAAGGAAAAAACCGCTTTTTCTGACAGGGATTAAGGATATTGTGTAACTTTATTCAAAAAGTTGCATGAGGCCGGCGATATGTCTTTTTTTTATGGGTCTGTTGTTTCTGGGCTGTTCCAAAGACCGGTCAGCAGGGCCGGATATTGGGGGTGTGCAGGTCCCTGATTTTACGATCATCGGGGAGGATGCCTCACATATATATCAATACAATTATAAAGCCGGACCAGGGTCCGGGGTATTGACCAATCTCAGTGAAGAAAATAATGTTGACAGGAATTACATTACACTGAGGCAGGTAAACGATATATTGACTTTCTACAGCTATTCATCGGGAAATTTTTCAGCCGTCCAGCGCAATGTGACCACCGGGGAGGTTCTTGCAGTGAATAATTTTTATTCCCTTTCCGGAGAACAGGCAATTATTTGGGGGGCCAATTCGGAAAGTAAATTCTTTATGGGGTATTACAGCCCCCAGGGTACCACCAACTTTGGGGTGCGAATAATTGATCCGGTTGTCGGTGAGACCCTGGATCTTGCCCTGGAGTTTAATGTAAAGAATGTCTATCAGCCCTTATACTTCGAAAACAAGCTGCTCGTACCTTATTTGGATGGAAGAGCCAATCA
>DATGCB010000510.1:0-4655 GCA_035312365.1 Eudoraea sp.
CCATGCCACTAACAGGATCTGAAGCCCCGTGGACCCAGGCATCGTGGTGATTGCCACGCATAACCCATTGATCCGGATATTTGTTCCCCTCTAATTTTGCTATAACATTATAGGCAGGTTTCAATTGCCAGTCGAATTCCAACTTCAGATGTACCCGGGCCGGGCCGGGTCCTATGTGGTAGGTAATTGGCAGCCCTCCCCTCCATGAACCCGGGGCAACGGGTCCGGCCAACGCCTCCAGCAAAGGTTGGGCGTCTTCATAAGAAATCGGTAAAACCGGTATTTTGGTGATCGTAGGGGCATCTGCCCGCCCGAGCCGTGCAGCTTCCTTGGTAGCCCCGTAGCCGGGGGTAAGTACATCGCCCGGATAAAGTGGCATATCCATGACAGAACCCCGCTGTACCCCGGTTTTGTTTTTGAAGGCACCCTTGGGGTAGACGTCACCCCGGACAAATCCATCATCCCTGGGATCTGAATAGATGATACATCCTATGGCGCCCTTTTCAGCCGCTAACTTCGGTTTAATACCCCGCCATGAGCCGTAGTATTTTGCGATCACTATTTTCCCCTTAACGTCAATTCCCAACTTTTCCAGCTCCTCGTAATCTGCCGGTATGCCGTAGTTGACAAAAACCAGTTCGCCTTCAACTTCCCCATCCGTCGAGAAGGCATTGTAGCTTGGGAGAAGTGCGTCACCCTGTGCAGTATATGCATCGCCCTCTACCGCCACAGCCGTTAATTTTGCGCGATAGCTGCTGGGGGAGGTGAGCTCCAAAACGCGCACTTTGGGGTAGGGGAATAACACATGGTAGGTGTCGATTTTTGTTTCATAGCCCCAGGATTTAAACTCCCTTGCCATCCATTCGGCATTTTCTTTCCCGTAATCTGTGCCTACCCAATGCGGCTCGGCTGCCATCCGCCTCATCCAGGCATCCAGGTTATCCGCAGAGAGTTTGTCGTCGAAGGCTTTTTCCAATTGCAACTGTTTTAAAGCGTTTTCCGGTTTAAAACCAATCATAGATTGGGAAGTGCCAACGCTGACTGCAAGAGTACATATGAAGGTCAGATAATATCGATTCATCAGGCTGGTTTTTAGCTTTTGAAGATACCATTTTTTTAGAGAATTCGAAGATTGGTCTCATTGGATCTTCCCGGGCGCGGCAAACGCCCTGGAGGCATCGTCCACGACCAATACCCAATCATGGCCAGGACCCGAACTTGGGGGGATCACAGAGATTGCTTTCGGCATGACCGGGGGACCCTTAAAGGAAATACCTGTCCTGGGATCGTACCACCAGCTTATAAGGGACGTTGCCCTCAGTCCGGAAAAGTCGATTGTCATCATTTTCCCTGTGGGAAAATAGATCATCGCGTAGGACCCCAGGGCGTCCCTCGTGGCTATGACGAAGTTATTGTCATTTTCCTGCCTGTCTCCTACCATGGACATGTCGGGGATCCGGCTTAGAAATGGCCTCGATAGCATCAGGTTTTTCAGATGCTTCACCGCATGGGCCATCGGCAGTTCCAGGGCCGATCGCCACGGGCGTAAGGGCTGATTGATCCCCTCCCTCTCCGGGGTATACATCTGCCATACATCGTGGCAGCCATAGGTTTGTCCGAATGCGCCTGCAAATACATTCCAATACATGATGCGGCGTATGTCTTCCGGGATGCTGTGTCCAAGCTCTTTGGCATTGAAACAATTGGGATGGTCCTCGTACAGGGGCTCCCCGTCAAGGACAGGTTTAACCGGCGACAATCCGTAGTCATGTGTAATATGGCTATAAGTACCCTGGTTGGCGCAATGGCCTGTTTGGTGCATATTGAAATCTAGCCAGGGCTGATCGTGAAACCAGGTAGATGAACCTCCACCGTCTTTGGGTTGCGGATGAAAACTCATCAGGGTCTTTTCATATCCCCCGGCTGCTGCGGCAATTGCCTCGGCCATAGCATTCCAGACAGCAATATCATCGCTCCCTTCCCGGGGATTCCTGTCTCCCCCGATGATCCATATGACATTGTCAAAATCCTTATACCTTTGCCCGATCCATGTGCCGAATATTTTTGCCGTTTCCGGTGTGAAGATCTCAGGGCCAACCCCCCAGCCTGCTTTGTATAGTTTATCCCCCCAGCTCGGTAAAAGGGCCATGTGAAGACCGAGGGCACCCGCCTTTTGAACGATATAGTCCACGTGTTCAAAGTAAGCTCCGTTGGGCTGTGTGGGATCATTGTTGCGCAAGGGGGTTTCACCATACGCATTTGGGGTATTAAGGCCGTCGAGTTCAGCCAGGACTACAGCCTGCACCACATTAAATCCCTGACTGGCCCTTTTGGTAAGATAGGCCGAGGCTTCTTCCCTGTTACACCTGTGGAAGAGTTCCCAGGCTGTATCCCCCATCCAAAAAAATGGTGTACCCGTTTCTGTCACCAGATATCGGCCATTTTCACTTACGCTAAGTTTTTGAGAGAAAGTGAAGTTCGCAATGATGGCAAACAACACAATTATAGGAACACGGTTCATAAGGCAGCGTATTAATCCCCTGAAGATACCGATTTTTGATCATTGAATTTTTCAGAGGGAATGTAAAAATAAATTTGCGTAGTCCGTGCAACGGACGTTATAAAACTTCCCTTCATCCCACCATTCGGCAAAATTACCGGCCTATAAATATTCCTCAAAGTGCTTCCTGAGCAGTTCATTTAACATTTCCACAGTCATTGGCTTGTGCATAAAACCGTCAATTTCAGCAATGTTTCGGGCTTTCTCCATATCTGCCGGATCCAATTGGGTCGTAAGCATCAGTATCACTTTCACGCCGCGGCAGGCCGCTTCCAAATCCTTATAGCGGTCCAGGAATTCCCATCCGGTCATCCCGGGCATGTTAATATCAAGTAAGATGAGATCGGGCTGAGGATGGTTGCCATGTTCAGGGGTTTGCAAATATTCGAGTGCCCGCAGGCCATTTTCCACACACACTATTTTTTCAGCACAGCCTGCCCGTTTCATGATCATTTTGTGGAGGAAGTTTGTTGCGGGGTCATCATCCACCAATAAGATACATTGCAATTTTTGTTTCATTATTCCCGATTGCTACAAATGTTTTTGGTATTTAAACCCCGGTTCAAATTTAAATTAAGCCTCGCGCCTTGATCTCCAAGTATTTATTGATCGTATTGACGGTGAGATCCCGGGGCCGGCTCAGAATCGTTTGTATTCCATATTTTCTCAATTCATTAACGATCAGTTTTTTCTCGTAGACGAACTTTTCAGCGATGGTTTGTTGAAATATCTGGTGCACATTTCCTGCCCGCTTCTCTGCAAATTGGATAAGTTCTGTATTTTCGAAGAAAATAACAACGAGCAAATGCTGTTTGCTTATGGCCTGTAAGTAAGGCAGCTGACGGTGCAGGGCATCCAGGGTTTCAAAGTTGGTATAAAGCAAAAGAAGACTTCGGTGATTGATATTCCGTTTAATGTCAATATACAACCGGCTGAAATCACTTTCCACGAAATTCGTCCGTATATTGTACAGGGTTTCAAGGATAAGACTCATTTGTGAACTGCGACGCTCGGCAACCACCCTGTTTTCAATTTTGTTGCTGAAGGTAAACATACCGGCTTTGTCTTGTTTTTTAATGGCAATATTGCTGATAACCAGCGTCGCATTAATGGCATAATCCAGCAGGCTCATTCCTTCAAATGGCATTTTCATTACTCTGCCTTTATCGATAACTGAATAGATCGGTTGAGATTTTTCATCCTGATATTGGTTGACCATCAACTGGTTTTTCTTGGCGGTGGCCTTCCAGTTAATATTACGGATGTCGTCGCCCTGTACGTATTCCTTTATTTGTTCAAATTCCATGGTATGGCCAATACGCCTTATTTTTTTCAGTCCATATTCGAACAGCCTGTTGGTAAAGGCCATTAGGTCATATTTTTTCAATTGCAGGAAGGAGGGGTATACCGGTACTTCCAGTGCCCTGTTAAACAGAAAACGCTTTGAAACAAGTCCCAACGGTGTGCTCGCAAAAACATTGAGATTCCCGAACGTGTAAAGCCCCCTTTCGGTAGGTTGCAACGTATAGTTAAAAAATTTGACTTCACCTTTGGCAAGCAGGGTGGTTATACCAAATCCACGCTCCTGGAACTGATATGGCAATTCGTCTATGATCCTTACACCGGCCGGGAAGTTGTATCGATTAATAATTCTGATTCTTACGCTGTTTAGGTCCCCGTTGGAAAGTTTGTCTGGTACTAGCCGTTCGCCAACGATGCCTCCTTTTGAGGCAAAAATAAGGATGGTATCTATGACTAAAAGTAGGGCGAAAAGGGCCCCCATCAATTGCATGGTCCAGAATAGGTTGGGGACGATATACCCCAGGATAAACCCAAGAATAATGATCGCCAGCAGGCTAAAAAGGCGCGGCTGCAGGTATGTATTTCTAAAAATTCTTTTCATTGAACAGGTCTTGCGTTATGCGCTGCTATCCAGGGAACCCCCCGGGGTTGTATAAATGACAGGACAGCAACACGGCCACATAGGGTGGTGATCACCTTAGATAGCCATTTTACTCCGGTTGTTACCTCGGAACTTCAATACTGTCCACAATCTGCTGCACTATTTTTTCGGCAGTGAGACCTTCCATTTCAC
>DATGCB010000511.1:0-3791 GCA_035312365.1 Eudoraea sp.
AAGGAATTCATCATCTCTGCAATGAATTCCTAATACCATACGCAAAGGTTCAGCAGTCCCGACACCGATAATTTGTTATGATCCTGTGTGTTTATTCCCACCCTTAAACAGAGCACCACCGTTTTCCGCGACTTCAGAACAAAAGGTTGTCATGGCTGTTTTATACCTTTAATTTGGCAGTATTGACACGTGATTAATTCTTTCATTTTCATATAGTATTCCCGTTAAAGGGTCTTGCCTGAACCTGAAGGCTCCTTTGAGTTTCCGATCCGGTGGAATTTAATACGATTTATCCTTCTTCTCAAAAAGATAAGGAAGGTTGCCGACTCCATGAACGGTCAATTAAATCGATGAAATACACCATTTTGGGCACAAATGAATTTTCACAACAGAATTTGGCACTTACACAACAATATTCGGAAAAGGAAAATTCTACGTGCTACTTTTGAAAGAACCCGGATCTTTCCAATTTTACGAACATATTTCCCAAAGTGACTAGGCAATTTTACATGGTCCTTTCTGCTATGTATGCACGTAGTAAGGACTTTCAGCGCGCTTTTGGTAAGAACACTATGAAGTCCGAAAATGCTGTGGCAGGCGAGTTTTTCCATTTTTTTCCGGGAGCTGAAGACTTGTTTGGTGAATACAATGAAATGTCTCACCACATATTATTTTGAGGTAACAACAATTATTTATCGTTACCGTTTAAAGAATGTAACACCAAATGTCTGTCTGAAGAACACATCATTTTAACCTGCGGATTGGCAATATGAAAGTGAATAATTAGATTTCTTGGCATGTTATGGCAAATAAGCTTGGCAAAATTTTATACATCGCTCTTTTTTTAAGTATCAACATTACTGCGGCCCAGGACCTTGACGTGATGGAAGAAAATCTATTGCTGAACTTTAAGGAAACCGAAAATGTCAATGAAAAACTAAATTACTTCTTTACCACGGCAAACCGGTATAATGAGAACTCCGCCTACGATTGGCTCGATGAAGTGAATCGCTATCTGAACAATGCACAAATTGCAGAAGATTCCGCCGCCATCAGGCAATATCAACTGATGCAGTCCCAGATCTATTTTGACCTAGGAGATTACGATAAGAGTCTGGCAATAGCCAATGAGTTGTATAAAGTGAAGGAGAAATTTGAGCTGGGTTTCAAGAAATTAATGCTCGACCTTATTGACAGCAATTACTCCCAACTGGAATTTTATGATAAACAGGTTGAAATAAGGCAGGAGAAAAGGGATCTGGGGATCACCCAGAACATTACATTTTATGATATATATTCCAGTTTGGGGATGCATCGGAAAGCCATGGAGGATTATATCATGGACATGCAAAAGACGATCGATCCCGCCGATCTTTTCGGGCAGGCTGTATACAGCAATAATATTGGTAAGTACCTTCTGCTCGATGGTTCTCCCTCAGTTGCCTTGACCAACTTTAAAAAGGCCAAGGGTTATGTGGATGTTTACCTGAACGATCTCAATAAGGTTAAATCGGAAAATGAGATACGGGATGCCAACCTCCTGAAGGGCATCACCGAAGGCAATATCGGAAAAGCCCATTTGGCACTCAGGCAATACGAAGTTGCATTGCCATACCTTGAAAATAGCATTGGGATTATTAGGGAAAATAACGTGGGAAGGTATTCAGAAGATGTTATCGAAAACAGCCTTGCACTCGCCGAAACCCATCTGCTCCTGGAAAATTTTGCCAAGGGAAAGGAATACCTGGATTTGGCAGAGGATGTAAAAAAAACAGACCATATTATAAAGCGGAACAAGCTTCTTGCTTCGTACTACGACAGGGTTGAAGACTACAAGAATGCGGCTTACTACCTGAAGCGGAATGCAAGGATTGCAGATTCCATTGACAGCAATGATACCTCGCTGAAAAGACAGCAGCTGGCCACGGTGGCCCAGTTTGATTTTGCCAATTCCCGGAGAATGCAGGATGAACTGAAGATGGAGAATCAAAGGGCAAAAGATAAAATGCAGGCACAGGACGAGCGGATCAACCTCGTATTTATATCATTGATATTTACGCTGTTAGGATTTGCGGGATTGGTTTATGCCTATTTAAAAAGTATCAAGAACCAACGTTTGATTGCGGAACAAAAGCATATAATTGAAACCTCATTGGTTGAAAAGGATTCACTGCTGAAGGAGATTCATCACAGGGTTAAAAACAACCTGCAAATGGTATCGAGCCTGCTGAGCCTTCAAACTAAGAATACCCGTAGTAAAGCGGCCATTGAGGCTTTGGAAGAGGGTAAAACCCGCGTAAAAGCGATGGCACTCATCCATCAGAAACTATATCAGAACGATGATCTTTCGGTTATTGAAATGCAGGGCTATATTGAAAGTTTAATCAATAGTGTACAGTCTGTGTTCAAGAAAGGCGGCCACAATATAAATATTACAATCGATGCAGAAGGGGTGGAGCTCGATATAGACCGTGCCATACCTTTTGGACTGATCCTCAATGAACTCGTATCCAATTCGTTTAAGTATGCCTTCCCGGAGGATGATGATGATGGCAGGATCTACATCCATATCCGAAAGAATGGAGAACATGGTTTCTTTGAATACACCGACAATGGCATCGGCCTCCCGGAAGATTCCGATGACCGCGCTAATTCTTCCATGGGGATCCGCCTTATGAACCGATTGGTGAATCAGTTACAGTCTACACTCAACATAGATAAAACTTCCGAAGGGGTTCGATTTTGGTTCAATTTTAAATAAATTAGTGCAATAAAATTTTGCACTATGAAGATCACTTTTTTAGGGCATGCCACGCTCCAGGTTTCCTTTGGGGAATACAAGCTGTTGGTTGACCCATTTATTACCGGGAACGAACAGGCTTCCGGAAAAATCGATATTCAGGATTTAGATCCCCATTACATCCTGGTAACCCACGCCCATCAGGACCATATATTGGATGTTGAGGCAATCGCGAAATCTTGCAATGCAACGATCGTAAGCAATTATGAAGTTGCAACCTATTTTGGGAATAAGGGGCACAAAGTACATCCCATGAACCATGGGGGAAATTGGAAATTTGATTTCGGGACGCTGAAATATACCAATGCGATACATACCTCCTCCTTCCCGGATGGTTCGTATGGCGGCCAACCGGGGGGATTTATTCTTTCTGCAGACGGCAAACAGGTATATATTGCCGGAGATACCGCCCTGACTTCCGATATGAAACTTATTCCAATGACCCATTCCCTGGATCTCGCCGTATTGCCCATTGGGGACAATTTTACCATGGGGATTGATGATGCCGTTCTGGCCTCAGATTTTATTGAGTGTAGCAGGATTTTGGGGTATCACTACGATACCTTCGGGTATATAAAAATTGATCACGAAAAGGCGCTGACTGCTTTTGAAAAAGCCGGTAAACAATTGCATTTATTGAACATAGGGGAATCCATTACCGTTTAGCGCCTGTCAACGCGAGGCCTGAACGCGGCTTTTTCGCCCAGGTTCCATATTAATTCGCTTGGTTTTTAAACGTACGTCGCCATGTTTTTAAAAATCAGCCCCGATTTTCGGAAAATTATCCATAAATACGGGATCTTAGGTTGGATTTGGCAGGCCCTGGTTATCTCACCTGACTTCGGAGAACTACCCTATGCAAAAGTTTTGGAAAGAACCGTTTTAAGTATATGCCTTTAATTTCCTTTCCTCCTATATACGCCTCATACTTTTGACGTTCAATGGCCCGTATCATTTTTTTTACAAAGCGGGCAACGGGCATGCCTTTCTC
>DATGCB010000512.1:0-5899 GCA_035312365.1 Eudoraea sp.
ACAACCCGGATGTGGGGATCATCGCTGTTGAAGCGGCGGGCAGAGGGGTTCATTCCGGGGAAAGCGCCGCCACATCCGCCCTGGGGAAGGTCGGAATAATACACGGGAGCAAAACCTTATTGATGCAGACTCCGGACGGGCAGATTACCGAGCCCTATTCTATTTCGGCGGGCCTGGATTACCCGGGGGTAGGGCCCATGCATGCCCATTTATTCCAATCCGGGAGGGGTGAATTTATTTCCATTACGGATGACCAGGCGATGCATGCCGGGCTGATGGTCTCCAAATTAGAGGGCATAATCCCCGCGATTGAGAGTTCCCATGCCTTTGCCATTTTTGAAGACAGAAAATTTGGCCCGGAAGATATTGTCGTAGTGAATTTATCGGGCCGTGGTGACAAAGATTTACAGACGTACATCGATTATTTTGGTTTATAGTCCGCACTGGTAAAGGCGATCGGGCAGCCTGCTCCGGCCACCTTTTGCCTCGTACCCCGGACCTGATACCAGTTACTATTTTTATATGAACAGAATCAATCAAAAATTAAGCGAAAAAAAGAACGTCCTATCCATCTATTTCACGGCCGGCTACCCCCGGTTAAACGATACTGTAAAGATCATAAGGGAATTGGAAACGCATGGCGTTGATATGATAGAGATTGGATTGCCCTTTAGTGATCCTCTGGCAGATGGCCCAACCATTCAGCAAAGTTCGACGGCTGCGCTAAAAAATGGAATGCACACCGAATGCTTGTTTGGTCAACTGGCCGGCATCAGAAAAACAGTGACCATACCCCTCATCATTATGGGTTATTTTAACCCGGTACTTCAATATGGGGTTGAAAACTTTTGCAAAAAATGCCGGGAAATTGGAATAGACGGGCTTATCCTCCCGGATCTCCCCCTGGATGTTTACATGGAACATTACGAAGACATATTTAAAAAGTACAACCTGGCTAATATCTTTCTCATTACACCTCAGACCAGTGATAAGCGCATCAAAGAGATCGACAATGCCTCGGAAAGTTTTATTTATATGGTGAGTTCTTCAAGTACAACAGGGGCCAGGGACGGCTTCGGGGAAGAACAGATGAGCTATTTCCAAAGAATGGCTTCATTACGTCTTAAGAACCCTTTGATCGTGGGTTTCGGGATTAGCAATACCCTTACTTTTAATCAGGCGACCGCCAAAGCGAAGGGCGCTATCATCGGTTCAGCCTTTATCAAACACCTGGCGAAGAATGGAACCAATGCAATTGGGGATTTTGTAAAAAGAATTCGCTAGATTTAGCCAATCAATTGCATGTAACCTTAGGTATGAAAAAAATTGTTTTGCTGCTGGCATGGGCCGTGACTTACTATGGATATTCTCAGGAAACTGCCCAGCTAAAGTCCCAGGTACGCCATAGTATTGATGAGCTTAGAGATTTTGTCGCCATCCCAAATGATGCCCTGGAACATGCGGATATTAACAGAAACATTACGTGGCTTACAAGGAAATTCAATGAAAGGGGTTTTAATTCCACCGTCCTGCCGACCAGGGGCGAATCGCTGTTTTTTGCCGCGCTGCCTATGGATGACGACAAACCGACCGTCTTATTTTATATGCATTTTGACGGGCAGTCAGTGGACCCTGCCCGGTGGGAACAACCCAATCCATACGAGGTTGTATTAAAAGCCCCGGAAGGCGATGCCTGGAAGACCCATCCCTTCGATGATCTTGAAGCGGATATCAACTATGAGTGGCGGCTTTTCGGGCGGTCAACTTCGGATGACAAGGGCCCTATCGTCATGTTTTTAAATGCCATTGATTTACTGAGGAAAAATGAGCAGGTGATCCCATTTAATGTGAAGGTTATCCTGGATAGCGAAGAAGAAAAAAGCAGCAAGCCGCTCCCGGATGCTGTAAAGCAATATCGGGATTTGCTGGAAGCTGATTTCCTGGTCATAAATGATGGTCCGGTACACACTTCCGGACAGCCGACAATGGTGTATGGGTGCAGGGGGATCACCTCTATGAGCCTGACAACCTATGGCCCCATTAAACCACAGCACAGTGGTCATTATGGCAATTATGCACCCAACCCCGGATTTCAGTTATCCCGGGTACTTGCCAGTATGAAGGACGGGGATGGCAAAGTCATAATTCCAGGTTATTATGACGGTATTTCCCTCGATGAAACTACGCTTAACGTCCTTAGAAGTGTTCCGGACGATGAGACTTCCATCAAGGTGCAATTAGCCATTAAATCTCCTGAAAAGGTGGGTACTTTCTATCAGGAGTCCCTGCAGTTCCCTTCGCTCAATATCCGGGGGTTGGCTTCAGGATGGGTAGGGGAAAAAGCCCGCACGATTGTCCCCGAGAGTGCCACGGCCGAGCTGGATCTTCGATTGGTTCCTGAATCAGACGGTCACCGGCTGAAGGGATTGGTTAAAAAACACATTCAGGATCAGGGTTTTTTTATAGTAGATAAAACCCCCACTAAAAATGAACGGCTGGCCCACGACAAAATCATGACTGTCATCGAAGGCAGTGTTACCAATGCTTTCAGGACCGACCTGAGCAATCCATATGGTCAGTTTTTGGTCACTACCTTAAAAAACACCTTTGATGAGGAGGTGGTGCAGATCAGGATCATGGGGGGTACGGTCCCCATTGCCCCCTTTATCAACGAATTGAAGATCCCGGCATTTATAGTACCTATGGTGAATCCTGACAACAATCAGCACAGTCCGAATGAGAATTTAAAAATTGGACAGATCGCCTATGGGATCCGGGTATTTTATGCAATCATGAGTGCCGAACTAAAAGAAACTAACCGGTGGTAAGCTATCAAATGGAAATAAAAGTAAAGTACGTACTTATGCATGGCCGGGAAATCGCTTGTTATTGGCTTTGTTTTTTACTTCTTTTGCCCATGTTTTCAAGTAGTCAAACTTCCAATACGGACGAAACCAGGGTACCGCCTTACCAACTTCCTGAACTTCAGGTTACAGAAGCGGGAATAAGGATTACCACAAAGGAAGCATGGGAAGCCAAAAGGCGGCCTGAAGTCCTCAGCACCATCGAAAAAGAAGTATACGGGAAAGTACCCCCCGGGGAAATCGATGTTGAGACGACAGAAAAAATATTGGATAACCATGCCTTTAACGGTAAGGCAACCCTGCGGGAAATAACTTTTGTCTTCAAAAACAAGGAGAAAAGCAGTGAGGCTACACTGCTTCTGATTCTACCCAACACAAAGCAACCCGCCCCGGTTTTTCTTGGATACAACTTTCAGGGAAATCACACTATATTACCTCATGAAGCTATCAGTTTACCAAAAGGCTGGGTTTTAAACGGAACGCAAATAGGGGTCATGGACAATAAAGCCTCACAGCTCTCCCGGGGCTCCAAATATTCGCGTTGGCCAATATTGAATATCCTGAACCACGGTTATGGCGTGGCGACGATGCACTACGGGGATATTGATCCGGATTTTGACGACGGGTTTAAAAATGGCGTCCACGCATTATTCGCTGAATATGGCCCGTTCAAACCGGATGAATGGGGTTCTATAGCAACCTGGAGCTGGGGACTTTCCAGGATTGTGGATTATTTTGAAACCGATGACCTCATCGATCATAAAAAGGTTGCCGTAATCGGGCATTCAAGGCTGGGAAAGGCCACCCTTTGGGCGGGGGCAATCGATACCCGTTTTGCCATGGTGGTATCCAATGATTCAGGATGCGGGGGAGCCGCATTGTCCAAACGAAGATTCGGGGAAACCGTATCGGCCATAAACCACCAGTTCCCGCATTGGTTCTGTGATAATTTCAATAAGTACAACGACAAGGAAAGCCAGATGTCCTTTGATCAACACTTTCTCCTTGCCTTAATCGCACCCAGACCCCTCTATGTGGCGAGTGCAAAAAATGACAGCTGGGCAGATCCCAGGGGGGAGTTTTTGGCTGCGAAGAATGCCAGCAAGGTGTACGCCCTTTACGGCCTGACCGGGTTGGAGAACCATGACTTTCCTTTGGAAAATACGCCAATTCGGGAAGGATCCCTAGGATATCATATCCGGACAGGCGATCACGACCTCACCATCTATGACTGGGAGCAATTCCTGTACTTTGCAGACCATCATTTGAAATAGCAGCAAACATCTGAGCCAATATCACGAGCTGCGAATAAAGTCGTTATATAAGCGCATTTAACAGTTTATAACATAGGTTTATAAGGACTTTAACGGAGTTTCCGAACGTTATTCGTTATTTTAAAGAGAACCATAAAAACAAGTGATAGAATGAGTTTAATCGACGATAAAAGAAAATTTAAAAGAAAAGTTGAACAAAGCAATCCCACCAATCCCACAGGGAATGTCAATATTGATATCAACAAATATGATATTAACGAGAAGACCATAAAAGATCAACAAAACAAAAAGTAGTTGATTTTAACGGATATATCAGGAGCCCCTGGATTTTTACAATTCCAGGGGTTTCTCTTTTGTTGGGAATTTCCGAATTTGATGTACAGGATCGCTACTCCTCCGGGGCCGACGTAATCACAGGGGAGAAATTAAAGAAAGCCCCCGATGCCATTATTCTTCAGGGTCAAAATTCAGGATGGTGAGGTATTGGGTCCAGGGGCCAACTTCGGACTTATATTGCTTCGCCATTACCCTGGAAACCTGTGCAATATGTCCAAGATCATGAACCACCCAGGCAGCCAGGAGTTGGCTAAGGGTCACGGGGCCCAGTTCGGGATGCATCCCCTCGCGTTGCAGATCTTCCCCCGAAAGTTGCAGCGACCTTAACCTTCTGAGGTTCTCCTGCCGGAGCGTGTCAAATTCGGTAAGGAGGGCTTCCAGGCCTTTTCCCCTGCTATTCTCAAATTGCGCGAATCTGTCGAAAGGTTCAAAGGTCTTCCCGGGATCATTACCAAGGATAATCGCTGTCCTAACCATCCAGTCCGTTTTCTCGCCATGGATCAGGTGGCCAATGACATCAAAGGGACTCCATGTGTGTTCTCCTTCATTTTCATGGATCCATCCGGGAGGTAAATCCTGAAGCAAACTCCTGAAGACCGACGGGGTACGTTCTAAAATTAAAAGTGCTTTGTTGAGCTCAAAATTCATCATCCGGCTTATTAAAATGAGTAAATAGTACCTGTTATTTTTAAGGAGATAAAATACGGATAAAAAAGTCAGGCAAATTATGAATTTCTAAAAAAAATTCCGATACTGCAATACCCTGAAATCCAAAGTGTTAAATTCAGGATGTTTGTCCTTCAGGTCCTTGTATTCCCGAAGGCTGCCCACAGCCCTGTTCGCTGTCCCTGAAGGTGCCGTAAGGGAAACGGTAGTTATAATTCTGGATGGCTCACTTTCGCTTGCACCACGGATTTCGGGCATTGCAAACTCATGGATACGCGGTACTTTGTCATTTACCAATCCCAGTGGAATCCCGTATTGTTTCAGTAACTTTCTAAAAAAGTATTCGGGGCCGTTTTTACTGTTACCCCCTGTAAAAATAAGCATTTCAATGCGGGGAAATTCTTGCAGATAACGGATCAAATCCCGTAGTTTTACATTGCGCATCCCCAGATCAGAAGCATCCACTTTGATTCGTTCCGCACTGGCTACAATATCACAGATGCCAATTTTTTTGCTCTTTAAAAAATTCTTCCGCTGAGCAATGGCGGCCGCTGTTCTTTCAAATTTCAGGTTCAGGCCAAATATACGATCCAGAATGGGCCATAACTGTCCATCTATACTGCCATAACAGAAATCTACATCGCCCTTTTTAAACGTTCCTTTCGTAAACCTGGGCGGGGGCAATGTACCCACAATAAGCTTTGTGGCCTCCTTATACAAAAATGGTTCATAAGGATGGGTGTGGAGAAACATGTATTG
>DATGCB010000513.1:0-3271 GCA_035312365.1 Eudoraea sp.
AAACCTGAATGACAGGATGAAGGAAACCCTGGAGCTCTATCCGTTCCTGAAAGCCAACCCGGGTAAGACCCTGATCGCCCCCATTTTTGAAAAGCGGCTGTCGGAAGATTGGGAGCAGGAACGACTGAGATATGAGTAGATATTTACGAAGTGAAATATGAAGTACAAAGCAGAAGGTGGTTTATTTATAATGATGCATAGCGTTGCGGTTGCATATGGTATGTGGTCATTTTAAAACCAGCGCCACAACCTGCAATCAGAATCTGATCGACGGATGAGTAGGAAAGAACTTAAAAATATGAGCCTTAAGAACGCGGCGAACTGTTCCGGGCCGGCGCCCGGGGTCTCTTATTTTGATACTGCCGAGGGGATTACACTGAAATCGATATATTCACCCGCGGACATTGAAGATCTGGACCACCTGAATTTTGTGGCAGGGATTCCGCCTAACCTCCGGGGACCTTATGCTACCATGTATGTTCAGCGTCCCTGGACCATTCGCCAGTATGCCGGATTTTCAACGGCTGAAGAGAGCAATGCCTTTTACCGCCGAAATTTGGAGGCCGGTCAGAAGGGGTTGTCCATTGCCTTTGATCTCCCAACCCACCGCGGTTATGATAGTGACCATGAAAGGGTTGTGGGAGACGTTGGTAAAGCCGGGGTGGCAATTGATTCTGTGGAGGATATGAAGATCTTGTTTGAGGGGATTCCCCTGGACAAAATGTCGGTTTCCATGACCATGAATGGAGCTGTGATCCCCATCATGGCCTTTTATATTGTCGCTGCTGAAGAACAGGGGGTACTTCCGGGACATTTGGCCGGTACCATCCAGAATGATATCCTCAAGGAATTTATGGTGCGAAATACCTATATCTACCCCCCGGCCCCTTCCATGCAACTGGTTGCGGATATATTTGAATATTGCAGCAATTTCATGCCAAAGTTTAACAGCATCAGCATTTCCGGTTACCATATGCACGAGGCGGGAGCCCCCGCCGATATTGAATTGGCATATACCCTGGCGGATGGCCTGGAATACATCAGGACAGGGATAAAAGCCGGATTGGATATTGACGAATTTGCACCCAGGCTATCTTTCTTCTGGGGTATCGGAATGAATCACTTCATGGAGATTGCCAAGCTGAGGGCGGGCCGACTGTTATGGGCAAAACTCCTGGGACAATTTGCCCCTAAAAATCCTAAATCCATGGCTTTAAGAACGCATTGCCAAACCAGCGGTTGGAGCTTAACCGAACAAGATCCCTTTAACAATGTGGCCCGAACCACCATTGAGGCAGCCGCCGCCGTATTTGGCGGTACACAGAGCCTCCACACCAATGCCCTTGACGAGGCCATTGCATTGCCCACGGATTTTTCTGCGCGTATTGCCAGAAATACGCAAATTTATTTACAGGAAGAAACCAAGATCACCAGAACGGTCGATCCCTGGGCCGGGAGTTATTACCTTGAAAACCTAACACACGACCTGGTCCACAGGGCCCTGAAGTTAATTGAGGAAGTAGAGGACCTGGGTGGTATGACCAAAGCAATTGAGGCAGGCATTCCTAAAATGAGAATCGAGGAAGCTGCAGCAAAAAAACAGGCGAGAATCGATAGTTGCCAGGACATTATTGTAGGAGTAAACAAATATGAATCCGGGAATGAAGATGCCCTTCAAATTCTTGAGGTGGATAATCAGAAGGTCCGCAAACAACAGATAACGCGACTAAATACTATCAGGGAAAATCGCGATTCCCGTGCAGTAACTAAGGCCTTGCAGGCACTTACAGCTTCGGCAAAAAGAAAATTAAAGGATGGCACCACCAAAAAAAGTAAGGTTCCTTCCAGGGATGAAGACAATTTAGTAGCTTTAGCTGTGGTCGCAGCGCGGGAAAGGGCTACCCTAGGTGAAATTAGCGATGCCCTGGAGGATGCTTTCGGACGCCACAAGGCAGAAATAAAATCAATTACAGGGGTGTATTCAAAGGAAATAAAGGAGGACGGAAGCTTTATGAAAGCGCGGCAAATGGCGGATCAATTTGCCGGGCAGGAAGGGCGCCGGCCCAGGATTATGATCGCAAAAATGGGCCAGGATGGTCATGACCGTGGGGCAAAAGTGGTTGCTACGGGCTATGCAGACCTCGGTTTTGATGTAGATATCGGGCCCCTGTTCCAAACCCCGGCGGAGGCCGCCAAACAAGCTGTAGAAAATGACGTGCATATCCTGGGGGTATCGTCTCTTGCAGCCGGGCATAAAACCCTGGTACCGCAGCTGATTCAGGAACTTAAAAATTACGGCCGGGAGGATATAATGGTGATCGTCGGCGGAGTGGTCCCTAAGCATGACTATCCTTTTTTGTTCGATGCGGGTGTGGTAGGGGTATTTGGTCCGGGTACCAGGATCAGTGAGGCAGCCATTCAAATCCTTGAGATCCTGATCAATTGAGCTCAACCACCCGGAACCGAAAAAATATTTTGCGGCATAACCACCGCTGCGACCAATCCTGGTTGACCAGGCCGTCCCGTTTTCCGGCGCTCTTTAACTTACTTTAACGCAACAACCGATAGTTATTCACTTTGTGTTAACAAAATACATTTTTTGGTAGGGTAAATAATCGTATTTTTAGGCCCTAACTTACTAAGAAATGGGCAAGATCATTGCTATTGCAAATCAGAAGGGCGGGGTTGGCAAAACCACCACCACAGTGAATCTGGCTGCCTCCCTGGGTGTACTGGAAAAGAAGGTGTTACTGATCGATGCAGATCCGCAGGCCAATGCAACTTCCGGTTTGGGAATAGACGTTGAAGAGATCACTTTGGGGACGTATCAGGTGTTGGAACATACCCGGGAAGCACATGAAACTATTATACAAACCGCTTCCCCCAATGTGGACCTTATTCCGTCCCATATAGACCTGGTAGCCATCGAAATAGAGCTGGTAGATAAGGATGAAAGGGAGTACATGCTAAAGAAGGCCATTTCTGAACTCAGGGACACCTATGACTATATCCTCATCGATTGTGCGCCATCCCTGGGACTTTTAACACTGAACGCCCTTACGGCGGCCGACTCCGTTATCATTCCTATTCAGTGTGAGTATTTTGCCCTGGAAGGCCTCGGGAAACTCTTAAACACCATAAAAAGCATTCAGCGGATCCATAACCCGGATCTCGATATAGAAGGCATGTTATTGACCATGTATGATTCCAGGTTACGTCTTTCAAATCAGGTGGTTGAAGAAGTGAAAAAACACTTTTCCGATATGGTTTT
>DATGCB010000514.1:0-9030 GCA_035312365.1 Eudoraea sp.
AAAATAACGGCACGACCATGTTGACCGTAAAGGCGATAACTTTTGAAGGGGCTGCGGAGCTGCACCAGGTATCGGAGTTATTGGAAGCGCAGACCCGGCGACATGAGATTGGCACCCTGAATTGGGAAGCCTTCCCGTATCAACCGGAGGTTGCATTTCGGATAGGGTATCACGACGATGAGATATGGTTAAAATACTACATTAAAGAAGCCCATGTGCTGGCCATCAGGACGGAGACAAACAGCGCCACTCACAGGGACAGTTGCCTTGAGTTTTTTCTGGATCCCGGTGGCGACGGCAACTATTACAATTTTGAAGTGAATGCAATTGGCACTACCCATCTTGCCTATGGCCCGGGGAGGGAAAACAGAACATTTATAGCCCCGGAACTCATCGAGGATAAAATAAAAGTAACATCCACCCTGGGAAAAGAACCCTTTGCCGGAGGGACAAAAGAGCAAAGCTGGGAAATGACCATGGTGATCCCGGTGGAAATTCTTGTTTATGATAAAGGGATTAAACTGCCCGGATTAAAGGCAAGGGCCAATTTTTACAAATGCGGAGATGATTCCGCCATTCCTCATTACCTGAGTTGGAACCCGGTCCCTACGGACAGGCCCGATTTCCATACCCCGGAATACTTCGGAACCCTACATTTTGAATAGGAAGCGGCGCATGTGCCCGGGCACATTTAAATCAGACCCCTTGTATAGTCTTAAAAAGAATTCTAACTTAACTGGGTTAATAAAGGGACGAAAACAAGGGATCAGTAACCAGGTGAATACCATGGGTTGAAGGCGGGGCTTTTCCTTTTATTGATGACCTAAGCCAGCAGTATTCCGGGGACATGTACACCAAACGATTCAAATTTATCTATTTCCTGTTCATCGTTGTATTTCAGGTACAATGTAAGCGTGGTCCTGTGGATGGGGGCCTTTTCCTGCCGGTGAATTTCAGGTCGGTCGTGGTGGTCGACAGTATGGAGGAGACCGTAAGGCATATGGCCGTTACCGAAGAGGGTTTGGTATATGCCAAATTGAGAAATGCAGGGGATCAGGGATCCATTGCTGTTTTAAAGGATATTAACAATGACGGCCTGGCAGATATAGTGGAAAAGTTTGGGGGGTATGGTAGCAAGGAAAAATGGAGTTATGCCACTGCCATGCGCATTTACAATGGTTATTTATACCATAGCTCGGACCTCGTGGTTTATCGGTATAAGTTAAAGCCGGGGACGATGATTCCCGAGGGGGACATGGAAATTGTACTGACCGATGATCATGAACACGGCAAACACGAGCATATTGGCAAGCCGATCACCTTTGATAATAAAGGAAATATGTACGTTCCCTTCGGGGCTCCTTCCAATGCCTGTCAGGAACCTAAGAGAACACCCTATGCGGCAGGGATGGATCCATGCCCGCAATTGGAACATCACGGAGGCGTATGGCGGTTCGATGCCAATACCCTGGGGCAGACCCAGGAAGATGGGTATAAATATGCTTCCGGCATACGAAGTGTGGTAGCCATGGACTGGAACCCGGAAGATGAAAATCTCTATATTGTAATGCACGGAAGGGATGACCTGCTGCGACTCTTCCCGAACATATACTCCCCATGGGAAAGTGCTGTTTTGCCCTCGGAGGAATTTATCCGGGTGCCGGAAGGATCAGATTTTGGATGGCCGTATTGTTACTATGACCAGGAACAGAAGAAAAAAGTACTTGCCCCGGAATATGGCGGAGACGGGAACAAAATTGGCCGTTGCGAGGATTTTGAAGATCCCATCATGGGTTTCCCAGGCCATTGGGCACCCAATGACCTGGTGTTTTATCACGGCGATCAGTTCCCTGAGCATTATAAACAAGGGGCGTTTATTGCGTTTCATGGTTCAACCAACCGGGCGCCCTATCCGCAGTCTGGTTATTTTGTCGGTTTTGTCCCCTTCAAAAATGGAATGCCCTCCGGGGAATGGGAGGTTTTTGCCGATGGGTTTGCAGGGGTTGACCCTATTGTAAGCGTAAGTGACGCCATTTACAGACCCATGGGTATTGCGGAAGGCCCGGACGGTGCCTTGTATATTTCGGATTCCGTCAAGGGAAAAATATGGAAGATTACCTATGCGGGAGGCGATGAAGAATTTGGAGAGGAACAGCTGGCTAAAATGGAAGAAAGGAAGCTCCTGTCCCATATCCGGACCCCGGATGTAAAAGGGGATAATTTAATGAAGGAAGAAGTTTCGGCAGGCGCATCGGTCTATTACACATATTGCAGTGCCTGTCATCAGATCAATGGAAAGGGAGCCAGGGACAGATTTCCGCCCCTGGCAGATACCGACTGGGTAAACGGGAATAAGGACCGGCTCATCAAAATCGTCCTGGAAGGAATGGAGGGGAGCATTGAGGTGAATGGAAGACAATATAACGGAGTTATGCCCCAGCACGCTTTTCTAAGCGATCAGGAAGTCGCCGATGTTCTGAGCTATATCCGGACTGAATTTGGAAATGGGGCCGGCAAAGTGGACATCGAGGAAGTTGCCTCCTTTAGACAAATATCGGGGGATACCCTGCAATGAACCGACTAATGCGGGACCACAGGATGAGGCCATAATTATGTGGAGGAAAACAGGTCGATGAGGAGGAGGGTAACAGCACTTATAAAATGCATACAACACTTAATTATAAATAAAAGCGTATGAAACTAACTGACAACCTGGCAATTGCCATAACCCTGATCTTTCTTTTAAATATGTCGGTGACCTCGGCTCAGCGGTTTGATGTGCTCCTTAAAGGGGGTCACGTTATTGATGCGAAAAACAACATCAATGGTCCTATGGATGTTGCTATCAAAGCGGATAGAATAGCGCAGATGGCCCCGGATATTCCGGCGGATCAGGCGGGCACTGTTATTGATGCCAGTGGATTGTATGTTTGCCCCGGACTGCTGGATATCCATAGTCATAACTTCCACGGCACGGAGCCCGATGCGTATCTGAGCAATAGTTATGAGGCTTTACCGCCGGATGCCTTTTCCTTCCGGAGCGGTATAACGACTATGGTTGATGTTGGCGGCGCCGGCTGGAGGAATTTCAAGGCCTTTAAGGAACAGACCATAGACCGCTCCGAAACCCGGGTACTGTCTTTCCTCAATATTGTGGGTTCCGGAATGAAGGGGGGAGCCATAGAGCAAAACCTGGCCGATATGGATCCAAAATTGACTGCCATGGTGGCCAGGCAGTATCCCGGAATGATCGTGGGTGTAAAACTTGCCCATTACAGTGGTTTTGACTGGACGCCAACCGAAAAGGTTGTAGAGGCCGGTACCCTGGCGGATATCCCGGTAATGATCGATTTCGGGGGGAGTGATCCCGAATTGTCCATAGCCACGTTATTTATGGAGAAATTACGCCCCGGGGACATATTTACCCATACCTACGCACACGTGGATGGCCGGACACCTATTGTGGATGAGGCCGGAAAGGTGAGGGATTTTGTCTTTAAGGCACAGCAGCGGGGCATTGTGTTCGACGTGGGTCATGGTGGGGGCAGTTTTTTGTTCGAACAGGCCATTCCGGCATTAAAACAGGAATTTAAACCCAATTCCATTAGTACCGATCTGCATACCGGGAGCATGAATGCGGGGATGAAGGACCTCATGAATGTGATGTCAAAATTCATAAACATGAATATGGATCTGGAGGAAGTGGTAGGCTGTGTTACCTGGAATCCTGCCCGGTATATTAAACGAACAGACCTTGGACACCTTTCCGTTGGGGCCGAAGCCGATGTTGCAGTACTGCGCCTCAGGGAAGGCGATTTCGGATTTATTGACACACAGGGAAAAAAAATGGATGGCACCAGGAAGCTGGAATGCGAACTTACGCTAAGGGCCGGCAAGGTGGTCTGGGATTTGAATGGGATTTCCAAGGCCGGGTGGGACGATTAGACGAACGACGATGACGGTACAGGAGTTCCCGGAACAAATCCCTGCTGTTGAGGAAAATGGCATCGTCCACACGCGTCCGCCATAGTACAAAGGACCAGAAATTGCATGCAACAACTGCGCGCAAGACAGCAGGATAAGAAGATTGAAATAAAATAGGATCAAAATCGAAATACAATGGAAAAAATAGCACGAAGAACATCATTTAAGAAACTGGGAATGGGATTGGCAGCCCTTTTGGGGGTGGGAACAGCCAGGGCGATGGGCAGGGAAACCGGTTCGGTTAAGGAGGTAGTGGGAGAAATCATTCAGGATAAGCAAATCCCCTTGTTTTCAGGGGCAGTGAAACACGGGAATACCCTTTACATCGCAGGTAAGGGAGCCCATTTTGAAGGCGACATCAAAGCGCATACCGACCATGTGCTGAAGGAACTTCAGAAAGAATTGGAAAAGAACGGATCTTCCATGGAAAAGGTCCTGAAAGTCAATGTGTATCTGGCCGATCTGGCAGATTACAAAGGAATGAATGAGGTATTCCGCGGAAGATTCGGAACCCAACCACCGGTGCGCACTACCGTTGCAACCTATGGAGGTGTTCCCGGAAATTCACTGGTGGAAATGGATTGCATCGCCTCATTGGATTAGTAAAACAAAAAATACCCGTTATGATTAGCAGACGTAAAGTTTTAAAATCGCTGTCCGGCGTTCCCGTTTTGGGAGGTCTCCTCGGGGCCGGAATTTTAACGCCACAACTGGCACATGCCACCCTTACAAAACCGGTGGCCCGTAACTTTTTTAAGGAATTGGGATTGCGCACATTCATCAATGCGGCGGGCACCTACACGTCAATGACGGGCTCGCTGATGCCGTCGGAAGTCACTTCGGCCATTACCTACGGGGCCACGGAATACGTAAATCTGGACGAATTGCACGATAAGGTTGGTGAACGTATCGCAGAATTGCTCCATTGTGAATATGCCACCGTTTCCTCCGGGGCCTTTGGGGCAATGACCATTGGGCTTGCGGGAGTGATCTGCGGTATGGATGAGGAAAAAGTGGCCCAATTGCCCGACACTACCGGATTAAAAAATGAGGTTATCATCCAGGAATCGCACAATATAGGATACACGCATGCACTTACAAATACCGGGGCTAAGCTGGTGCGCGTAAAAACGGCTGAACAGATGGAAAAGGCGATCAACCGGAACACGGCGATGCTCTGGTTCCTGAACGCCAACACGGAGGAAGGGGAAATTAAATGGGGCGAATTTGTGGCGATCGGGAAAAAGCATAATATCCCAACCTTTATAGATTGTGCGGCGGATGTTCCCCCGGTGGAGAACCTCTTTAAGTTTACAAAACTGGGATTTGACCTGGTGGCTTTCTCAGGGGGCAAGGGCCTCAGAGGCCCGCAAAGTGCCGGACTATTGTTGGGTAAGAGAAAGTATATAGAAGCCGCCAGGTTGCATACTCCACCCAGGGGAACGACCATTGGCAGGGGGATGAAAGTAAATAAGGAAGAAGTTTTGGGAATGATGGTGGCGCTTGAATTATACCTGCAGAGAGATCATAAAAAGGAATGGGAATTATGGGAGAGCCAGATAAAATTAATCAGCGATAGCGCATTGTCAGTCGAGGGCGTGCAAACGGAAATCCACGTGCCGCCCCACGCCAATCATGTGCCTTCCCTGCGTGTCAGGTGGAATCAGAACAGGGTGAATATAAGTCCGGCTGAGGCCCGGAAAAAATTAATGGACGGGCATCCGGCCATCTCAACGGTCGGGAACGATAAAATGATCGGGATCACAACCTGGATGATGGTGCCCGGGCAGGAAAGGATCGTGGCCAATCGCCTTAAGGAGGTCCTGGAAAGTGTCTAAATATAAAAGGAATTACCATGATAGATCATAGGATGGTTTTAGGGATATTGCTGATCGCCTGCTTTTCCTGTAACGAGGTTGAGAAGAAGGAGAAGGAGCCTGAAATAGTAGTAACAATGAGTGATGATTACGATCCGGAGGCAAGATTACAGGAACTGGGTATTGAATTGATGGAACCATCAGCTCCGGTTGCCAATTATGTGAACGCGGTCCGGACCGGGAACCTTATCTTTCTGGCGGGAAAAGGCCCTCGTCAGGCGAATGGAGAAAATATCAGCGGGAAACTGGGGGCTGACCTGACCATTGAGCAGGGCTATGAGGCGGCGCGTATTACGGGAATCAATCAACTGGCGGTCCTGAAAGCGGAACTGGGGAATCTCAATAAGGTAAAACGTATTGTAAAAGTAAAGGGCATGGTAAATGCCATCCCGGAATTCACGGATCACCCCAGGGTAGTAAACGGCTATTCGGACCTTATGGTGGAGGTATTCGGGGAAAGGGGAAAGCACGCGCGGGCCGCTGTGGGAATGGGTTCGCTTCCCTCCGATATTGCCGTGGAGATTGAAATGATTGTTGAGGTGGAAGATTGATGGGTTTGTGATGGAGCCACAAGGGCTACTTTTATGGATGCGGACAGTTTAACGATCTTATTTAACAACCTTGGTTGAGTGGCAAAATAGGCTGCATCCCTTTGAATTATCGCCAAAAGTTTTATTTTTGCACCCCGTTCACCAATGGCCTCATAGTTCAACGGATAGAATAGAAGTTTCCTAAACTTTAGATCCAGGTTCGATTCCTGGTGAGGCTACGAACAAGCACTACGGGCCTTTGCGTAAGCAAAGGCTTTTATTTTTGGAGCCAGCGGTAGTATTTTCAGCATGAGGGTTATTCAGGAACAGCGCTGCTATCTGCTGGCAAAACAACTACATTAAGGGGTAATGCCGACCAATGGAATGCCCATTGAAACGATCTCCAAACTACCGGGTCACTCTAAATTGAGTACGACTCAAATCTATGCCAGGATTTTCCGAGTAGGCAAGAACCAAGCAATTATTTTTACACGGGGTTGTAGCACGTTATTAATTTATCGCTTTGATTTTTTCTTGTTTCTCGAATAAATCAAAAGAAGAATGCCTAATATAAATACTGGAAATCCTAGTATAACCGTGACATTGCCATAATTCCACACCAACCACGCTGTTAGGAAAAGACCTATCCACCAAGAAGTTAAAAAGAGACCGGCAATTTTTTCGTTTTTCCATAAGAAAAAATAACCTATAATAAACCAAATAAACAAAATAACAACCAAAGCGATTCCAAAGTCTGACTCTCTGGTGTTTTGGTCATAGGGAGGAAAAGCTTCATCAATGAAGATAATCGAGTATAAAATACCTGCCACTGTAACTAAGGTTCGAAGGGTATTGCGAAATTTTTTCATTGTATTAAGTATCAATTTTTTTTTTACATGCATCCAACACATTTTTCAAAAATGTATTTCCATCAACAGGATATAATCCTAATCGTACAACTACAATTTTTTTTGAGGGAATAATAAAAATCCTTTGCCCGCCATACCCATCAATATAGTACATGTCTTTAGGGACATCCGGAAATTGTCTTTGCTCCGTATTGTTTGGGTTCAATCCATTTAACCATAATTGAAAACCGTATTGTTTGTATTCATCTGCCATGGAAGGAGTAACACTTTCCTCTATCCAATTCATTGGAAGAATTTGTTCTCCATTCCAAATCCCATTGTTGTAATAAAGCAATCCCATTCGTGCATAATCCCTTGCAGTTGCGTAGCAATAGGACGAGCCTACGAAGGTTCCAGAGGCATCGTATTCTAACAAGAAACTAGGGGCGTTGATTTTATAAAATAGCTCCATGTATGGAAATGCATAATAATCTTCTTCATTTAGCAGTTTACGAATTATGCGACATAGAAGATTTGTGTTTCCACTATTGTAATTAAAATGTGTTCCAGGTTCATGTTCCAATTTAAGATTAGCTGCATAAGCTGCCATATCACCCTCACTAAAAAGCATCCTTGTTACGTTACTCGGCCGCTCATAATTTTCCAAAAAATTAATGCCTGATGTTTGTTGAAGAAGTTGTCGTAGCGTTATTTTCTGTTTTTCAGAACTTTTCCATTCATTGACAGGAGCGGGATCATCTAGATCAATCATACCTTTTTTAACCAGGATGCCGACTATGGATGCTGTTATAGTTTTTGACATTGACCAACCTAACATAATAGTAGTTTGATCATATCCATCAGCATACCTCTCGGCAATCATTTTGCCATTATATAAAACGACAACCGCTCTCGTATCGGCAAATTTTCCATTTTCTGTAACCTCCTCCATAACTTCATCAACAGCCGAATTGAGTTTATCATAATCAATGAAATCTAATTGTTTTGAGGTGATTCGGTCTCCATATGGCCACGGTATTGTATCGATATCGGTATTTGGAGGTGTCGGAATGTTTATTTGTTGGTTTCGAATTTCGGTTTCAGTAAAATCATTGACCAACGTACATCCACAAGATTCACGGTAAATAGCTTTTCGGTTTGCCAGCCCCCATACAGATCCTGTGGTCGAAGAATCATTTGAATCCCACGAGTATGTACCAAGTGTAACAGGGAAAAAGTTCAGATCTTCACGAATGATATCAGCTGGTTCTCTATTTTGAAGATAGATAGCGGAACACATGTTTTTTGCCCCGTATCCACTTACACCTGGGAAAACTTTGAATGCTGACCAAATGAATCCTACTATAATTAGAACAATTAGAAAAGTTGATATAACTTTAATTACTCTCATCTGGGCAAGATTACTAATGTATAAAATGTGCTAAAGCGTCTCGGCTATGATTTCGTTGTGGACATTTCCGAAGGAAATTGTCCGTGAGGAATCCAGCCGTTTTGTGTTATTAGGTTTTGAAATTAGTTAAAATAGAGCAATGAATTATAGCATCCATGAAAAAGCAGTAAGTCGAGTATCTTTAAAATTCACGAAAACATTAAAGATATGGAACCTCAAATTACTGCTCTACCAAAGCGATACATTGGTATTGACATTCACAAGCGAAGTTGGAAGGTGCATTGCTCGACTGAACTATTCTCGGGCAAGTCGTTCAGCATGTCGCCGGATCCCGGGCAATTGAACAAGTATATATCGAAACATTTTCCCGATCATGAAGT
>DATGCB010000515.1:0-6716 GCA_035312365.1 Eudoraea sp.
TCAGATGGCGTTACCGTGTATGATACCACGCATGCCGAAATGCCCAACGGGACGGACCTGCTCGGCAGTACATTTAGCACGCAGTCTGCGCTGATTGTACCCGATCCGTCGATTGAGGACTATTATTATTTGTTTACCGCAAGCGATATCCGGCAGGCCAACCAGGTCCTTGCCGAGGGAGATGGCATAAATTACTACCGCATAAATCTCAGGAGCGGCCCCGGGACGGTGTTCGATAGGGTGAATCACCTGGTAACTTATGATCCGGATAACAGGACCAGAAGACTGCTTAAGAGCTCGCAAAAATTAACGGCGGTAAAAGCCCCCGACGACGAGATCTACTGGGTACTTGCCCATTTTGAAGATACCTTCTATGCCTATAAAATTGACGAGACGGGAATCAGTCCCCATCCTGTAAAATCCCAGGTAGGCCCCGTACAGTTTTTGGGTGGGTACGGGAGAAATTCCAAAGGCCAGATGAAGTTCTCTCCGGACGGGACGAAACTGGCCGCTGCCTTCTTTCAAAATGGGTTTGGATCTGAAAGTTTTGCCCCGGGTAGCCTGTACCTTTTTGATTTTGACATACAGAGTGGTGTGGTAAGCAATGCCAGAGAAATGCTTGAAACAGATTATATTATGGCTTATGGGGTGGAATTTTCCCCGGATTCCAAAAAATTGTATTCTTCCCTGAGCAGTTACCGATATAACGAACTTCCGGTCACCCGCGGGCCATTGCTGGGGAGTAGCCTTTTTCAGATAGATCTTGAAGACAATTACAAGGCACGAAGAATTTCCTATAACAAAGAGCAACCCATGGCCCTGCAATTGGCCATTGACGGAAAAATCTACAAAGCCCATGATGGCCTGCGCGCCCTGGGTGTGATTAATAATCCCAAGGTAGCGGGGAAGGACGCTAACTATGTAGATATGGGACTTACCATTGGCAGAACCAGCCAAAAGGGACTTCCCGGTTTTGTACAGTCGTATTTTCAGGTAAGGCTCGATTTTGAGGAAGCCTGTGAAGGCACGGAAACAAAACTCTCCACCAATTACCTGCCCGACCCCGACAATATTGCCTGGGATTTTGGAGACGGGAGCGCTGTGCAAAACAACACCGCGAAAAATATAACCCATGTCTACAATAGTTCCGGAGATTTTCTGGTGGAAGCCACTATCACCAAGGGAAGCGATATTGAAACCTACAGCAAAGTGGTGACTGTCCGGGAATTGCCCCTGTTGACGCCCGTCACTATCTCACAATGCGACGAGGACGGGGATGGAATAGCAATTTTTAATCTCAACGAACCTTCAGAACGCATCCATCCTGATCCTACCATGCAATACAGCTTTTACTTTACCCGGGCCGACGCGGAAAACCAGACGAACCCCATCCCAAGGGGGCAGGTAGGTTCATTTTCCAATTCCGCGGCCTCCAGGGTATATGCCCGCGGAGTAAGTGAATTTGGTTGTTCTGCCGTTACTACCATTGACCTGGAGGTTTCAAACAATAGTATTCCAGCCGGATTTATGCTGACGTACAGCAGCTGCGACAGCCCTGAAGACGGGAGTGACACCAACGGGGTTGCCGTTTTCGATTTTAGCCCGGCCACCGAGGAGATCCTCGCCTTATTCCCCGGGGTGGACGATCTTCAGGTTTACTTTTACCCATCCTATGAAAATGCGATTACCGAAACCCTGGAAATAGACCCCACCCGGTTTGTCAATACAGGTTCCCCCTTTACCCAAAAGATCTGGGTCAGGGTGGAAGGCAGCAATGACAATACCTGTATTGGTCTGGGGCAACACCTTACCCTTACCGTCAACGAGGTCCCGCGGTTTGAAGTGTTCCAGGATGAGGTCGTATGCCAAAGCCAGTTCCCTTATACCATAGATGCAAGGAACGTCCCGGAGAATTTTACCTATGAGTGGAGTGATGAAGACGGTAACATCCTTGGCAGGGAAAGGCAATTCAACGCTCCTGGTGAAGGGACCTTTACTGTGACGGTAACAAAAACCGATGGCACCTTCTGCTCCACTTCAAAAACAGTGACCCTTGGATCCATTCTGCCACCCGTGATCGCCGATATTGAGGTGGCAGGGATCATTACCCTGCAATCTACTGCGACCGTGACCCTCGACGACTTTGAAGGGTACGAATTTTCACTTGACGACCCGAACGGACCTTACCAGGAAAGCAATGTCTTTGACGGGGTTGCCCCGGGTATCCATAAAGTGTATGTAAGGGATAAGAACCAATGCGAACTGGTGAATGCGGATTTCTCGGTCATTGGCCACCCTGCTTTCTTTACCCCCAATAACGACGGGGTTAATGATTATTGGCAGATCCAGGGGGTTAGCGCTGAACTACAGGCCGAATCCGATATCTATATATTTGACCGGTATGGCACCCTGCTGGCGCTGGTGGATCCCACCTCGAGGGGATGGGACGGAATACATCAGGGAAAGCTCCTGCCATCATCAGACTACTGGTTTAGGGTGAAGCTCGAAGACGGAAGGGAATTTAACGGGCACTTTGCCCTGAAAAGATAATATGCGCCATCCTAAGGGTCCGCAATAAGGCTATGTTCTATGGCTGGGATCCGAAACTTTTCAATGATGGCATTCCTATGTTCCCTTTTAAAGATTTTGGCCGCTTTTTCTATAATTTCCGGATAGGCCGGGGCCAGATTGTTCAGTTCCAGGGGATCGGTGGACAGATTATACAATTCAAGGGTCGAATTCTTTTTGTCAGCTTTCAGATGTTGTCTAACTACTTTCCAGTCACCCATCCTCAGGGCTACCTGTCCCCCGTATTCCGGAAACTCCCACAGCAGAAATTCGTGTTCTTCCTGAAGTTCTTCGGACAGGAGGGTGGGTAAAAAACTGACGCCATCATTTGTTTCAGGTACTTCAAACCCCACTAACTCGGCAAGTGTTGCCATAACATCATAATGCACTGAGAGGTGCTCGGTCATCGATCCGGGTGAAATACGGCCTGGCCAGGAAGCGATCATGGGAACCCGGATTCCCCCCTCGTAAATAAATCCCTTACCTCTTCCATAATTGCCGTCAAAGGGCCTGGCACTTTGAAACCATTCCGGATCCGCACCCCCGGCATAAGAAGGACCGTTGTCTGAAGTAAATATGATCAGGGTATTCTCATAAATACCAGTTTCCTTCAGTTGCGTTATCAGCTTACCTATGTTCTCGTCCAGGTAGGAGATCATCGCTGCATAAGCCGCCCTCGGGTTCCTGTGAGGAAAATATCCATGTTCTCCAACGTCTACATATGGTGACTCCTCTCCAAATTTATTGATGTAATAATCCACCCATTTTTGTGGAGCCTGAAGGGGTACATGGGGAATAGGAGTTGCCCAATACAGGAAAAAGGGATGTTCTTTGCTGCGATCCACAAAGGCAGCAAGTTCTTTGAACATGAGTTCCGGGGCATAATCATTTAAATTATAGGCCTCATAGCTGATTGGGTCAAGCGGATCTGCTCCCTTCCGGAGTCCGGTATTCGGTGCAATGGTATCATTTGACAAATGTACCCTGTTTTGGTTCTTATATAAATGCAGCGGATAATAGGTATGGGCCTGCCGCTGGCAATTATACCCATAGAAAAAATCAAAACCCATAATCGTGGGAATGGAATGTGTGTGAGGTGCTCCCAAACCCCACTTCCCAACCATGCCCGTGGTATAGCCTGCCTCCTTTAATTTTGTCGGCAGGGTTATGGTATTTGCCGGCATCGGGCGTTGACCTTCCAGTACGGAATCCTTTGCCATTGCCCTGTAATTCCAGACGTCACCACGTTCCCCCCATTCTTCATTACCTCTTATGTATGCATGGCCGGAATGTTGCCCGGTCATTAACATATAACGTGCAGGGGCACAGACCGGTGCACTGGTATAGTGCTGGGTAAATAGCATCCCCGAGGCAGCCAGGGCATCAATATTCGGGGTTTCAATTTTCTCCTGTCCAAAAGCACCTACTTCTCCATATCCGAGATCATCCGCCAGAATATAGATGATATTGGGCCTGGTGGTAGTTGAATTGGTCTCAATGTCCCCTTTGTCGGATGATCCGCAGGAAAGTACCAATAAAATTGCACCCAGGGTTAAGCACATTCCGGTAAATTTCATGGGCTTCATATATTTATAAAATTCACGACCGGATGTAATCCGCATCGGATGGTTTAAAGTTATGGTTCGGCAGTACTTTCACAGTGCTCCTTTTCAGTAGTCTCCAAACTACATCCTCATCCGCCAAAGGCCTGCTTGCCTCGGAAGTACAAGCCTGCTGCGGATTTATTACAAACACTATCATTTCACTCCTCCATGCAATTAAAGTAAAGATCCTTGCAATTTACACAAGGGTTCGGGCTACAGCACATAAATTATTACATATTTCGCCTGTATTGCCCCCCCACTTCGAACAGCGCTTTGGTAATCTGGCCCAGGGAACAGTGTTTACAGACTTCCATCAGGGACTCAAAAATATTCTTATTTTTTATGGCAGCTTCTTGCAGGTCTTTCAGAATCTCCCCCGTATCGCTCCTTTTATGAAGATCCTCCAGGGTCCTGATCTGAAATTGCTTTTCCTCTTCTGTGGCGCGGATGACTTCAGAAGGAATTATGGTAGGGGATCCCTTGCTGCTTAAAAAGGTATTAACACCAATAATAGGAAAGGCCCCACTGTGTTTTAAGGTCTCATAATACAGGCTCTCTTCCTGTATCTTGTTGCGCTGATACATGGTCTCCATGGCGCCAAGCACCCCACCGCGTTCCGTGATCCTGTCGAACTCGATCAGAACAGCCTCCTCTACCAGATCTGTCAATTCTTCTATGATAAAGGACCCCTGCAGCGGGTTTTCATTTTTGGCCAGGCCCAGCTCCTTGTTGATGATTAATTGAATAGCCATGGCCCGCCTCACGGAATCTTCTGTCGGGGTGGTTATGGCCTCATCATAAGCATTGGTATGCAGGGAGTTGCAATTGTCATAGATGGCATACAATGCCTGTAGTGTGGTGCGTATATCGTTAAAGTCGATTTCCTGAGCGTGCAAACTTCGACCCGAGGTTTGAATGTGATATTTTAACATCTGTGCCCTTGGGTTGGCTCCGTATTTATTTTTCATGGCTTTCGCCCATATCCTTCGGGCTACCCTACCGATCACCGCGTATTCCGCATCGATTCCATTGGAAAAGAAAAATGACAAATTGGGGCCAAAGTCATTGATATCCATGCCACGGGACAGGTAATATTCCACATAGGTAAACCCGTTAGACAGCGTCAGCGCTAATTGTGTGATGGGGTTTGCCCCCGCCTCGGCAATGTGGTATCCGGAAATTGAAACAGAATAGAAATTCCTGACATTGTTCGCAATAAAATATTCCTGAACATCCCCCATTAGACGCAAGGCAAATTCAGTGGAAAAGATGCAGGTGTTTTGCGCCTGATCTTCCTTTAGGATATCTGCCTGTACCGTACCCCGCACCTGTGACAACGTTTTTGTTTTGATGTTCCGGTAGACCTTTTCGGGGAGAACTTCATCCCCGGTTACGCCTAGCAACATTAGTCCCAGGCCATCATTTCCTTTGGGCAGACTACCATAATATACAGGGCGATCTGCCTTTTTACTTTTATAAATCCCTGAAATCTTTTCCGCCACCTTTTTTTCAAGTCCGTTTTCACGGATATAGATTTCACACTGCTGGTCGATCGCTGCATTCAGAAAAAAGCCAAGAAGCATGGGTGCAGGGCCATTGATGGTCATACTTACCGAAGTCATGGGATCCGTTAAATTAAATCCCGAATACAATTTCTTGGCATCGTCCAGGCAACAGATACTGACGCCCGCATTTCCAATCTTTCCGTAGATGTCGGGCCTGTGGCCCGGGTCACTTCCATAAAGGGTAACACTGTCAAACGCGGTGGACAAACGCTTTGCCGGCAAGCCCATACTTACATAGTGAAACCGCCTGTTAGTGCGTTCCGGTCCACCTTCTCCCGCAAACATGCGTGTGGGGTCTTCCCCGGTCCTTTTAAACGGATACAGTCCTGCCGTAAAAGGGAATTCACCAGGAACATTTTCCTGAAGCACCCAGCTTAAAATATCTCCCCAGGCCCTGTATTTTGGCAAGGCGACCTTTGGGATACTAGTCTGGGAGAGCGATTTGGAATGTGTATCCATCTCAATGTTCTTACCGCGGACCTGAAAAGCATAAACAGCTTCCCGATACCGATCAACCTTGTCCTCCCAGGTGGTGATCACTTCCCAATTGTGCGGGTCGAAATCCATTTTAACCCTGTCAAATTCGGCGATCAGAAGTTTTAGCAATTCTTTGTTACTGTCCTGTGCACGATCAAGGATCCTGGTTTCATTTAAACCTGTCTTGGAAAGCAAGGAAGCTTCGTCTTCCTCAGATGACACATCAGTAACAGATGCAACTGTCTTGTATATTCCATACAGCCGCTGGGCTAATTCCACCTGTTCTTCTGCAATTTTGTCATATGCCCTGTTGTTTTCCGCAATTTCAGAGAGGTACCTCGTCCTCGAAGGCGGTATCACGTAGATCTTTTCACTCATCTCTTTTGAAACTTCAAAACCTGATTTTAGATCGGCTTTTGTCTTTTCAACCAGTTTGTCCATGACAGCCCTGTAAAGGGTATTCATCCCGGGGTCGTTGAATTGGGAGGCGATCGTCCCGAAG
>DATGCB010000516.1:0-6465 GCA_035312365.1 Eudoraea sp.
ACTCCGTCCCAACTACCCATATTTATTTGAAGATGATTGATCCCCTGCTCAAATAACAGATCGTTGCTCCTGATAAAGAACTCATTTTGCAAGGGTTGTTTGGTATACGTTATCTTGGGTCCGGAATGCTTAATAAAATCCTCTACTTTAGTCGTAAAGGATATTTCTATTCCCAACATTCTCGTAAAAATATGCTTCATGATGTAGCTGAAGCGCGCTGTTATTTTATGCGTATAAATTAGTAACATGCAAGATTTTCGATGTTAAATGATGGTCATTAAAGCCGTGTTTTGTTTCAACTCTTTAATTATAATTGCCCGCGGAGGTTATTCAGGTCTCACGGGGCAGATCATCTATATCGCTTACTGCCCCTTCCATGCTGATCGCTAAATTAATCCTTCGTCGGCAAAGCTAAGATATCCCCGATGCGTAATGATCAGGTGGTCCAGAATTTTAATGTCCAGGGCTTCCGCAGCCGATTTCAGCTTTCGGGTAATTTCCTTGTCTGCCGCACTGGGCTGCAAGGTTCCGGAGGGATGGTTATGTGCCAGTACCAGTGCAACTGCCCCGATTTCCAGGGCTTGTTTCATAGCCAAACGCACGTCCACCAGGGTCCCTGTTATGCCCCCCTTACTCAATTGCGAGACATGGATCACTTTATTGGAATTATTTAAATATACAATCCAGAATTCTTCGTGGGGCAATTCGCCCATGATGGGTTGCAATAATTCAAATGCATGTGAGCTGCTTTGTATTCCGGAAAGCTTCATAGGGGCCTCTGCCCGTCTCCTGCGGCCAATTTCCAGAGCAGCCGCAATGCTTAATGCCTTTGCCTCACCTATTCCTTTAAACCGCATTAGTTGTTTGATAGAGAGCTTTCCAAGCGCACTAAGACTGTGATCGACGGACCCCAGGATCCTTTTTGCAAGTTTTACCGCACTCTCACCGGTACTACCTGAACCCAGGAGGATCGCTATCAGCTCCGCATCGGAGAGTGCCGACCGCCCTTTTTGCACCAGTTTTTCCCTTGGCTTATCTTCATCTGCCCAGTGTTTTATAGAGAAGGAAGTTGGTTCTTTCGGCATTCGCTAAAGATAGTGAACTAATGTTTTTATCGTAAATTAGAGGTACAAAATCAATCCAAAAAATAATGAAATCTATTTTTGATGAGGAGGCGTACGCGGGGGTTTTGGATCGACTTGAAAAACTTACACCCGATACCCAAGGGCGGTGGGGTAAAATGGATGTAGCTCAAATGCTGGCCCATTGTCAGAATCCTTTAGAAGTAGCACTGGGGAGACAAGCCTTAAAAAGACCGAACGCGGTGATGCGCGTGCTTTTAAAAAGGTTTAAGGCCTCCATGTACAACGACAAGCCATGGAAACACGGCATGGCTACAGCGCCGCAATATCGAATAGAAACAGCAAGAGATTTTAAGCAGGAAAAGTCAAAATTACTCGAATTAATCAAGGCATTTCACAATAAAAAAAATTCGACTTCCTGGAAACCTCACCCGGCTTTTGGAGCGTTCACGCACGAACAATGGGGGCAGATGCAATACAAGCACCTGGATCATCACTTAGCGCAATTTGGCGTATAGGGCCGCTTGGGGTAGGTGGTCCGAAGCATGTGGCACAAGGTTCAGGAATCAGGATCAAGGGGTCATGCATACAGCCACCGGTTTATTTATGATTGCTCACCGCTAACTGCCTGCTTTTTTTTTAATTTCTTCGAGATCTAACCCCCCGTAATTCCCTGAACTCATCAACAGCAATACGGTGTTATCAAAATCCTGATTGAAAATAAAATCTCTGAAGGCCGATGCGTCGGTAAAAATCCGAAGATCTTTTCTTTTAAAAGCAGCAGATATCTGTGGGGGCGTAACTTCCTTTAGCTTTTTGATTTTTACAGATTCGGGCAGATAAAATACCGAAGCCACATCGGCCGGGTCCAGGGCTCCCTTATATTCCTTTAGAAAGTCGGGATTAAAACTGCTATAGGTATGCAATTCCAGGCAGGCCACTATCTTCCTGCCGGGATATTGTTCCCTTACCGCCTTTGTGGTGGCGGCCACTTTGCTGGGAGAATGTGCAAAATCTTTATACACTACGCAGTGCTTTCCTTCGGCAATTTTTTCCAGTCGTTTGGAAGCCCCTGAAAAGCTGGCAATGGCCTCATAAAAATCATCTTCGTCGACCCCCATATGCTGGCAGATCCATTTGGCGCCGGCAAGGTTGCTCAGGTTGTGTTTTCCAAAAATTTCGATGGGCATAGGCCCTTCCGGTGTTTCGAGGAACGTTTGTCCGTTCTCCACGGTATACGCTGGTGTCCTATAGGGGAATTTCCGAATGGTATTATCAGAGGCTTCCACCACCTCCTTTACCGCCGGGTCTTCTTCATTATAGGTAATACTGCCCCCCTTTACAATGCCGTCGATAAAAATCCTGAACTGGTCTACATAGTTGTCGTATGTAGGGAACACATTAATATGGTCCCATGCAATACCGCTCAAGAGCGCAATATTGGGTTCATACAGATGAAATTTAGGACGCCTGTCTACGGGTGAGGACAGATATTCATCCCCTTCCAGGACCATAAAATCGTTCTCCTCGCTTAGATGCACCATCCGTTCAAACCCATCTAACTGGGCCCCCACCATATAATCAACCTCCCTGTTGTAATATTTAAGGACGTGCAGGATCATGGAGGTAATGGTTGTTTTACCGTGACTGCCCCCAATGACGACCCTGGTTTTGTGTTTGGATTGTTCATACAAAAATTCGGGATAGGAATAGATTCTTAGTCCCAGTTCGGTCGCTTTCAGGAGTTCGGGATTATCTGCCCTGGCGTGCATGCCCAGAATTACCGCATCCAGCCCTGAATGTATTTTCCCTGGAAACCATCCAAATTCAGCTGGTAACAATCCGCTCTTTCGGAGCCGCCCCCTGGAAGGTTCAAATATGACGTCATCACTTCCCGTAATGGCATGTCCTATTTGCTGAAGTGCCATGGCCAGATTATGCATGGCACTGCCACCAATGGCAATAAAATGAATACGCATTTGGCACTAATTTGGCCATAAAGATAGGGATACAAAAGTGCTTCCCAAACCTTTCCATCCCCTCTATATTATTTTTATCTTCGTAAGTGAATAAGAATGTTGCCCAAAGACAGATTGAACGAAAAGGCAGGGCATTTAAAAATCAGTTCAAGAGGTAGTCCGGTCGTTGGTCATTTGGTATTTTCAATGGATTTATTCCGGAAAATAGCGCGCATTAATACGGATAACCCACGAATCTAATTAAAAATAAAGGATGCAAATTTCACTTCAGGGCAAAAAGGCGTTGGTTGGTGGTAGTAGCGGCGGCATTGGCAGGGCCATCGCCGAACAATTGGCAGCAAGTGGGGCAGGGGTAACCCTTATGGCCAGAAATGAGGATAAGCTGCGTACGATTGTTTCCGGGCTTTCGAAAAAGAAGGGTCAGGAACACGGCTATCTGCTGGTTGATTTTTCAGATTTCAAAACATACCAGAAGACGATTTCCAAATTTTTCGAGGATAATACGGTCGATATTCTGGTAAACAATACCCAGGGCCCTAAAGCCGGTAACAGCCTTGAAATGGAAATTCAGGATTACCAGGAAGCCTTCGACCTCCTTTTCAAATCTGTCGTTTACACAACGCAACTGGCGCTCCAACAAATGACCGTTAACCAATGGGGAAGGATCATCAATGTGGCTTCGATATCCGTGAAAGAACCCCTGCCGTATTTAGCGCTTTCGAACACTATCAGGGCGGCGGTGGTCACCTGGGGAAAAACCCTGGCTACGGATATTGCCAAACACCGGATCACAGTTAACAGTATACTTACGGGTTTTTTCGATACAGAACGCATTACCGATCTGAACGAAAAAAAAGCTGCACAACTTGGTGTTCCAGTAACAGAGGTGAGATCCAATATGGAATCGCAGGTACCGGTCCAACGCATCGGTGATGTTGCAGAATACGGTTATTTAGTGGCTTTTCTTGCTTCTGAAAAGGCATCCTATATAACTGGGACCTACATTCCTATCGATGGCGGGCTTTTAAAATCCCTTTAAAGGGCGGCTTTTCTGGAAAGGTATCCCCAAGTTTGGCACCTTCTTTGATTTTGAAATTCCGGAACTTTACGCATCCAGAACATGCGTTCCCTCATTTATGATGGTGATGCCGCTGTTTTAGAATCATCTTTGTATTTAAATTTATTGGAATGAAATACATAACTACCATAATCCTTTTCCTTTTAATAGGTCATTCGTCTCTTTGCCAGCAAAGAAATGATCCTTATATATCCCTGTGGAAGGAAGTGCTCCAATTGGAAAGTGAGTTGCTGACAAAATCGGCCTTAAATAAAGTGCGATCCATTTCTGAAAAAGCCAAAAGGGAAGAGAATTCGGCACAGGTGGTAAAGGCCCTGTTATACACTTCAAAATATGCCCTTATATTGGAGGAAGATGCCCGGTTGAACATCGTCCATGATTTTGAGGATGAAATAAAAAAGAGCGCATTCCCAACTGCCAATGTATTGGAAAGCTACCTGGCAAATCTGTACTGGCAATACTTTCAACAACACAGGTATCAATTTTACAACAGGACAAGAACAGATGTCATTGCAGATAGCACCGATTTCCGGACCTGGGACCTGCCTACCCTATTCCGGGAAATCACAACGCATTTTGAGAGGTCATTAAACCAATCTGAAGCCCTCCAGAATATAGAAGTTTCAGAATTTGAGGCACTGCTTCACCAACAGGCAGATTCCGAATTGTATCGTCCTACCTTATTCGATCTACTTACACACACTGCACTGGAATTTTACCAAAGCAATGAAACCCTGATAAACCGGCCGGCAGATGCCTTTGAAATATCAAATCCCATGCTTTTATGCGAGGCAGCACCCTATACCGAAATGGACACCAACACCAAGGACGAAACTTCTTTACAAGCCCGGGCCTTACACCATTACCAGGAACTAATACGGTTTCATTTACAGGATAAATCCCCTGAAGCCCTTGTAGATGTTGACCTGCACCGCCTGCGATTTCTATATGACAATGCGGTGTTTGAAGATAAGGAGCAGCTTTATGAGGAGGTACTGCAAAATTCGGCGGCCCGGTACCAGGGTCTGGAAGTCTCCGCATTGTATCGCTTTGAGATTGCCAGCTTATACAACCAGTGGGCAGATGAATACCAGCCCGAAAGCAGGAAGCAATATCAATGGAAGCGTAAGGAAGCACTGGGGATTTGCAAGGAGGTATTGGCGGCATTTCCAAAAAGCCCCGGAGCCAAAAAGTGTGCCGATTTAAGGGACCTGATTTTAGGAAAGGAGCTTCAGTTAATGGTAGAGGAGCATATTCCTGTTAACAAGCCTTCCAAATTGCTGGTGCGTTACAAAAACCTCAATGGGTTGCAGTTTACAGCTTATAGCATTACCGTGGATCAACTGAAGATACTTAACAACACCTATCCTGCCGAAAAGCAAAGATCCGTTATTGAGGGATTAAGCATCACCAAGCGATGGGATTCCGCCCTTAAAAACGAAGGCGATTATCAGCCCCACAGTACGGAGGTTTTGTTGCCTCCCCTTGAAAACGGGCTGTACGTTATCCTAGCGATTCCTAAAAATGGGGAGACGTCCTTTGCCTTTGGTCACATCCAGGTGACCCAAATGGCGCTTCTGGAAACAAGAACACCAACGCATCATTTTTTTCAGGTTGTGGACCGAAATAATGGCCATCCCCTTGTCAATGCAACTATCAGGTTTACCTATCAGGAAAATTATGACAGGCCGCTGATGATGAAATCATTTACCACAGATGAGCGGGGTATGGTCGCCATTCCACTTTCCGGTGAACCCTGGACGCGTATTCAAACGGTGGTTACCCATGGACAGGACAAAGCGCATTTTGGCGAATATTATATCCGCAGAAAACCGGAAGTCAAAAACCTGCACACCACTAATTATTCTTCCTTCCTCTTTACTGACAGAAGTATATACAGGCCGGGGCAACCCCTATATTTTAAGGGTATTGCCCTTAAGAATACAGAAGACATTTCTGTGGTTGCATCCGGTATTTCGGGGGTCGTGGTCCTTAAAGACGTCAACGGCCAGGAAGTAGGGGAGCAGGAATTTATTACCAATGAGTACGGTTCTTTTAAAGGTGAATTTATCGTCCCGAACAGTGGCCTTTCCGGAATTTTCAGCCTTCAGGTTCGTTCCAAAACTACTGAGCTCAGGGGCTATACAACCTTCTCAGTGGAGGAATACAAACGGCCGAAATTTGAAACGTCTTTCAAGCCTGTCACGGATACCTATACCGTAAATGACCTTATTTCTTTGAAAGGAACAGCCATGGGCTATGCCGGAAGTACGGTTTCAGGTGCCAGGGTTGTCTACCGGGTAAAACGGGCGGTGCTTTACCCGCG
>DATGCB010000517.1:0-2580 GCA_035312365.1 Eudoraea sp.
CGGGGCAGTTGTGGGTGCGGGATCAGGAGTCATAGGAGATGTAGAGGCCGGGAAAACCGTCCTGGGATATCCGGCCTGCGACTCCAGGGATAAACTTAAAGAATGGGTTGCTTTGCGGAAATTAGCCAGGTCATAAAACCTGCTCCCGGTGTTATGTGAATTTTGACGAGTTTTGAGGGTGTATTTGCCATTAAATTCCTATTTTTAGTGGGATACCAAAAAATTTCCGAACATGAAAGTATTTGACGAAAAGCACATAAAGAACGTCGTTTTTGTAGGGGCCCACAATAGCGGTAAAACCACCCTTTCCGAAACGATGTTGTTCGAAGCGGGGCTGATAAACAGAAGGGGGGCTGTAGAGACCCACAATACGGTTTCTGATTATCACCAAATTGAATTTGAAAGGGCTGCCTCCGTATTTGCCACGCCCCTGCATACGGAGTGGCGCAATTACAAAATCAATATTCTCGACACCCCCGGATTGGATGATTTTATCGGTGAGATCATATCTTCAATTCGCGTTGCAGACACCATAGTCACCGTATTGAATGGGCAGCATGGAGTGGAGGTAGGTACAGAAATAATCTGGAATTACATTGATAAGTATAACAAACCGACACTCTTTGTCATCAACCAGATAGACCATCCAAATGCCAATTTCGACGACAGTTATGAGAGTATTAAGACACTGGTAGGCAACAATATTGTCAAAATCCAATACCCTATTAAAATAGACGGAGCACAATGCATAGTGGACGTCCTGAAAATGAAGGTATACAAATTTGGCCCCGAGGGGGGTAAGCCTGAAAAACTGGAAATACCTGAAGATCAGAAGGCGAAAGCCAATAAGCTGCATAATGAATTGGTGGAAAAGGCCGCCGTCAATGATGATGAACTTCTGGAGTTGTTCTTTGAGAAAGGCAGTCTTAATGAAGATGAAATGCGTAAGGGGATCAAGGCTGGGATGATTAACCAGGAGTTGTTCCCGGTATTTTGTATCTCCGCGTTAAACGACATGGGGTCCGGAAGGCTCATGGGATTTATAGACAATGTGGCTCCGGCCGCTTCCGAACTAAAGCCAGAACAGAGTATTGAGGGAAATGAAGTTCCTATTAAAAAAGATGCCCCTACCGTCCTGTTTGTGTTTAAAACAGTCTATCAACAGAATTTGGGGCAGATCACCTTTTTCAAGGTCATCTCAGGGGAAGTAAGTACGAACACCAAGCTGGAGAATTCCCGAAATGGCGATACTGAAACCCTGAACCAGTTGTTTATCATGGATGGTAAGAACCGCGAGCCCATTTCCAGGCTGGTAGTAGGAGACATCGGGGCTACCTTAAAACTGAAAAGTACGGAAACCTATGATACTTTGCATCAGCCCGGAAAGCAGATTACCATAAAACCCATTCAGTACCCTGACCCACGGATACGCAAGGCGGTTTCCGCGACGAATAAAAAAGACGAGGAAAAACTAAGTGAGGCCTTAAGGACCATTCAGCGGCAGGATCCTACCGTGGTGGTCTCCTTTTCCAAAGAAGGCAAACAACTTATCATCGGTTGCCAGGGAGAATTACACCTGGCCACCATAGATTGGCATTTGCGGATTGTATATGGGATAGAAGCCCAGTTTGATCAACCTAAAATAGCATTCAGGGAGACCATCAGAAGGCCTTCAACAGCCAGTTACAGGCACAAAAAACAATCCGGGGGTGCCGGGCAGTTTGCTCAGGTTCATTTGAAAATTGAACCCTGGGAAGAAGGGATGGCCGAACCCGAGGGATTTAATATCCGGGGGAAGGAAGAGATTGATCTGACCTGGGGTGGTAAACTCGTTTTTTATAACTGTATTGTCGGCGGCGTCATTGACCAGAGATACCTTCCCTCGATCATGAAAGGAATTCTCGAAGTCATGGAGTCCGGCCCGCTTACGGGTTCTTATATCAGGGATGTACGGGTTATGGTATACGATGGTAAAATGCATTCGGTGGATTCCAATGATATTTCCTTTAAAATTGCAGGAGCACATGCCTTTAGGGAGGCTTTCCTGAATGCAAACCCAAAATTGCTTGAGCCGACACGGGAATTGACGGTCAAAGTTCCTGAAGAAATGGTGGGAAGTGTGATGACCGACCTGCAATCCAGGCGTTCCCACATCCAGGGGATAGATAGTGTGGGGAATTATCAAATCTTAAAATCGATTACTCCGGAGGCTGAATTGTTTGGGTTTTCCACAGATTTAAGATCCATGACACAAGGTAAGGCGGCATTTAAATCGGTTTTTTCATCCTATCAGCCTGTTCCGGGCAATATACAGCAGACCCTGGTAAAAGGGGAGTAGTGATATGAACCTATTGCCTTTACCGGCCTTTAATATTTTTGTCAGGGATGATCACGACTTTGGTGATGATCCTTTTTTTGCGCATATTTCTATAGGTAACTAAAGAGATATTCTTAATATTGGACTGCCTAAGAAAATTCCCGGGTGCGCTATGGAGAAAAAACCAAACATTGCCCTTATTATCCTGGCATTTTTCTCCATCTACGTCATCTGGGGGTCTACCTATCTTTTAAATAAAATTG
>DATGCB010000518.1:0-14107 GCA_035312365.1 Eudoraea sp.
TTTGGTTACCGCCCCAGGGACTTTCGCAATGGCCTGGCCTTACCGCCTAAAATGTCGGTATCCAATATCCTGCAGATTTTGGGAAAACCCGGATGGGCCTACCAGACGCTTAAACACGGGCAGCCCACATTTGAAACCCTGAAACCTTATACCCCGGAAGGACTCAACTTAAAACAATTGGGCCAGTTTATGGACAAAACCTTTTCGGGCCGTCTCAACCAGGAAAAAATTAAGCCAATACGCGATAAATGGAAAGGAAAGCTGGTATTAAAAGGAGTAGCTTCGGAACAAGACACAGAAGATGCCGTACAAATGGGTTTTGACGGGATCATCGTCTCCAATCACGGGGGGAGGCAACTGGATGCGGCTCAATCGACCATTCATTCATTACAGGAAATCACACGAAAGTACAGTGACAAAATTGAAATTATGATGGATAGCGGACTTCGGTCGGGTCCTGATATTGCAAGAGCAATGGCCAGTGGGGCCAGGTTCACCTTTATGGGGCGGTCCTTTATGTACGGCGTAGGTGCATTGGGCAACAGGGGCGGTGACCATACCATTTCAATGCTGAAAACCCAATTTAAACAGGTTATGGACCAGCTTTGCTGTAAACGTGTGGAAGATCTCCCGAATCACCTGATATAATAACAGATCAACACCAAACCTTATGAGCCAGTATAATATTGAAGAAGAAATTGAAGAAATCGCAGGAGGGGAATTTGAAAGGGAGCCCGTTCCAAAGTCCAAACTAAAGGGTTGGAAGAGTTTTCTGGGAATGTATGCCGGGGAACATGCGGCAGGTACGGAATTTACGATCGGACCTTTGTTCCTGACAGCAGGCGTCAGTGCTTTCGATCTGATCATTGGCCTGCTGCTGGGAAATTTGATGGCGGTCCTGAGCTGGCGTTTTCTCACGGCCAGGATAGCCGTTGAAAACCGTTTGACGCTCTATTATCAGCTTGAAAAGATCTGTGGTAAAAAACTGGTCATTGGCTACAATCTCGCCAACGGTATCCTTTTCTGTTTTTTAGCAGGCGCCATGATAACCGTTTCTGCCACTGCTGTGGGCATCCCCTTTGATATGGAAATGCCCAAACTCACGGATACCACCCCCAATGGCATGACATGGGTGATTATTGTACTTATCGTAGGCGCCGTAATTTCATTGGTCGCCTCCAAGGGATATGATATGGTCTCCAAAGCCGCCAATTGGATGTCCCCCCTCATAGTACTGGCCTTCGTCGCCTGCGGGGTGGTCGCCCTGAGCCAGCTCGGCGTGAAAAATTTCACAGATTTCTGGAATATATGGGGTGAAGGATCCGAACCCTTCCCGGGCCAGATAAAGTATACCTTCTGGCATGTGGTGATCTGGTCCTGGTTTGCCAATGCCGCCATGCACGTTGGCATGTCTGACCTGTCCGTTTTCAGATTTGCGAAAAAGGCAAGCTCGGGCTGGACGACCGCGGCGGGCATGTATGTAGGACACTATATGGCCTGGATTGCCGCTGCTTTACTTTATGCGGTCTATTTAAGGTCTCCTGAAGCCCAGGCTTTCATGATCAATGGAGAAGCCCCAACAGTAGCCCCCGGACCGTTGGCTCATAACGCCATTGGTATTTTTGGAATAATCGCAGTAGTCCTTGCAGGTTGGACCACGGCCAACCCGACGATCTACCGGGCGGGACTTGCGTTTCAGGCCATTATTCCAAAAGTCTCCACCTTCTGGGTCACCATCATTGCCGGTACCATCGCAACGATCGCGGGACTTTTTCCCGCCTTTGCCATGAAGCTACTTGATTTTGTGGCTCTTTACGGCTTTATTCTGGCGCCTTTTGGAGCCATTATCGTCTTTGAACACTTCTTTTACAAGCAGGCTGGGATCGTAAAAAATTATGCCGAACTGGCTCAGATCAAATTCAACATGGCGGTCTTCCTGGCGTGGGCCGTTAGTTTTGGTTTGTTTTACTTTATCTCGATACAATTCGACGTCTTTTTGTCCTTTGTGACCTTGCCTGCCTGGCTGTCCTGCGGGCTCTTATTTTTGCTTTTGAGTAAAAGGATGCAGAGAAATACCAGTATAACCAGATAAATAGTGTGCATGATTCGCCATTCCGTTGTTTTTAAATTGAATGTTCCAAAAGGCTCATCCGAAGAAAAGGTATTTATGGATGAAGTTAAAAAACTAGCTTCCATTCCAGGCGTTAAGAATTTTGAATGCCTTCCCCAAATTAGTAAGACGAACGAATTCGATTATGGTATTTCCATGGAATTTGATACCTTAAAAGCCTATGAGCACTATAACGGACATCCGGACCATAGCCGGTTTGTAGAAAATTTCTGGAAAAGTCGTGTCGGGGATTTTCTGGAACTTGATTTTGAACGACCCAAAACATAAAAATGACCATTTTAAAAACACACCCTATGAGAACATCTCTATTTGTCATCCTCCTTTTACCATTAAGCCTTGCCATAGCGCAGGACAAAAATGCATTTCCGGTGCAGGTAAAAGTTGAAAACGGTATCATTGAAGGACAATACAATACGCATGACGGGATACAGACCTATCTCGGGGTACCCTTTGCAAAACCTCCCGTAGGCGAACTCCGATGGAAGGCTCCCCAGCCGCTGGAAAACTGGCAGGGCGTCAGGGAAACCAAGGCTTTTGGGCCCCGTCCTATGCAGACCATGGTCTTTGGGGATATGAAATCGCGTTCCAAAGGGGTAAGTGAAGATTGCCTGTATCTCAATATATGGACCCCGGCGACGAGAAACACCAAAGACCTTCCGGTGCTTGTCTATTTTTACGGAGGTGGCAATGTTGCGGGTGATGCATCGGAATTTAGATACGATGGGGAATCCATGGCCAAAAAAGGGATCGTCGTGGTCACCACCAATTACCGGCTGAACATCTTCGGCTTTTTTGCCCACCCCGAATTGAGTGCCGAAGCACCTTACGGGGCCTCAGGTAATTATGGATTGCTCGATCAGAATGCCGCATTGCAATGGGTCCGAAAAAACATCGCAGCCTTTGGGGGTGACCCTGAAAAAGTAACCATCGCAGGGGAGTCTGCCGGTTCTATCGGGGTAAGCCTGCAAATGGCTTCCCCGTTGTCCGGGGAACTCATTGCCGGGGCCATTGGTGAAAGCGGGGCAAGTATCCATCCTACCCTGGCACCGGTACCTTTAAAGGAGGCCGAACAAACAGGGCTTGAATTCGCAAAAAATTCTGGTTATCCTTCTTTGGCGGAACTGAGGCAGTTAAGCACACGGGACGTCTATGAGATCTACAACGAATCGAAGCGCTTTGGTTTCCCGGTTGCCATTGACGGGTATTTTCTGCCTGCGACACTTCCCGAGATTTTCAGGAATAAAGAACAGGCCAAAGTGCCCCTTCTATTGGGGTGGAATTCTGCCGAAATACCCGGTATGGCGGTAATGCAGGGGCAGCCTTATAATGAAGAAAATTACATTGGCAGGGTGAAAGAACTGTACCCCGAAGATCACAAAAAAGTACTTGAATTATATCCACACAGCACACAAAAGGAAATAGAATATTCAGCAACTGCTTTGGCCTCTGACCGGTTTATTGTTTACAGTACCTGGAAATGGTTCGACCTCCACCGAAACCACAGCGATCAACCCGTATACCGCTACCTGTACAGTAAATTACGGCCACCCCTGAGAGATGATACCCTCACCTCCGGCCTTGCCGGCGGAACGGTGGAAAAGAGCACGGATGCTCCAGAGGCCCCAAAACCCATCGGGGCGCCGCATGCCTGTGAAATTGAATACTGCATGGGCAATCTCCACCTGGTTGATGACTATGCCTGGACCGCAGAGGATTACAAGGTATCGGAAACCATGCAAAATTATTTTGCCAATTTCATCAGGACCGGTAACCCGAACGGGGAAGGTCTGCCTCCATGGGATGCAGCCAGGGGTGGCGAAGTATCACCCCCTGTAATGGTACTCGATGTAGAGAGCAAGCAGAAACATGCCGAAAATGATGCCCGATACCTCTTCCTGGACAGGGCTTACGGAAACAGGCATTAGTCGCTTTCGAAGTGCATTACTTGCCCACCTGGTAAAGATAAAAGGTTCTTCATCCGGGCTTCATGGATATTTTCGTTCATTTTTGATTAAATTTATGTATAACCAGTTTATCAGCATGAATTTAACAAGAAGTCTTCGCGTGTTGCTTTCCATTAGTTTGGTGGCTTTCCTGATTTCCTGTGAAGGAAATACAGAGGATGACCTAGTACGCATAGGCTTTTCACAGTGTCTGAAGAACCACCCGTTTCGGGAAGCCATGAACCACTCAATGAAAATTCAGGCTTCTCTTTATCCAAACGCAGAGCTAACCATCTATGAGGCACATAACGATGTTCGGCAACAAATGGCCGACATTGAGAAATTGATTTCGAAAGGTGTGGATGTGCTTATCGTGTCTCCTATTGAACCGGATACTATCACCACGGTAATTGACAAAGCCCTCGAATTAGGCATCCCGGTAGTTTTGATTGACAGAAAGATAAATTCCCAAAACTTTACAACCTATGTCGGAGCCGATAATATAGAGGTGGGAAAAAATGCCGGAAACTATATTGCAGCCAGATCAAACAAACGCATAAATGTCATTGAGATCCGAGGGGGCGACAATTCGTCGCCGGTGCTGGAACGGAGCGAGGGGTTCCGGAACGCTATAGGGCAATTTCCAAATATTCACCTTGTTGCCAGTATCAACGGTGGAATAGACGGCACCCCAAAAAATGCATTGTTCGGTATACTCGACTCCATTAAAGGGATGAAAATTGACTATGTCTATGCCTTTAATGATCAGATGGCCTTTCAGGCATGGCAGGTGGCCCGTGAAAAGGGCATGGAAAAGCAAATAGATTTCATTGGAGTAGATGGCCTCAATGGGGATGAGGGGGGCATTGAATTGGTACGCAGAGGCATACTTAAAGCGTCCATCTTATACCCAACAGGTGGAGCGGAGTCCCTGGACCTCGCCATGGAAATTGTCCGTGGGGGGGAATTCCAAAAGATCAATTTATTGGGTACGACGGTTATTGATGAACGGAATGCAGATATTATGAAGTTCCAATTCGATAAGATCAATCAACAACAGGAGGATATTGAAAATCAGACCCTTGCATTGAGGAACCAGGAAGAAAAATATTACGCCCAGAATAATCTGTTAAAGACCACTATGGCCCTTTTAGCTATTATCCTAAGCCTTACAATATATAGTATTTATTCCATTTTTGCGATCCAGAAGAAGAACAGGCGGTTGCAGTTGAGCAACAGAAAGATCACTATTCAAAAGTCGCAAATTGCAAAATTCGCCAGGAAGATCGAGGAAAGTAATGAAGCGAAACTGAATTTTTTTACCGGACTTTCTCACGAAATTAAAACCCCAATAACCTTAATCATGAGTTCGGTTGAATCGATCGCCGAAATAGCGAAAGAAAGGGGGACCAAGATAATAAATGAGGTACATTTAATTTATAACAATTCGAACCGCTTGCTCCGGCTTATTAATAACCTGCTCGATTTCCGGAAAGTAGAGGATAAAAAATTCAATCTAAGAGCTTCAAAAACGAATCTGTATGTCTTTTCTCAAAGTATTTTTAACGATTTCAGTCATGAAGCGAAAAAGAGAAATATTGCGTATAGCCTAAGTTGTGAACATAAGGATCTGAGTATTTATTTCGATAGGAATCTGATGGACAAGGTGTATTTTAACTTGTTGTCAAATGCTTTTAAATTTACGCCCGACAATGGAAAAGTTTGTATTGAGATAAGGGATGAACAGGATAAAAATACTGTATCCGTTCATTTCAGGGATTCGGGTATAGGAATACCTAAAGATGAGATCAAGAACGTGTTTAAGCCTTTTTTCAAGGGCTCAAATAATAGAAAGAACAGTTCTGGGATAGGGTTACACCTGAGCAAAGCGTTTATTGAACTTCATAAGGGTAAGGTCGAAGTGCGGTCACTGCACGGTACAGAATTTATTGTAACCCTCTACAAAGGCAACGCCCATTTTGATGAAGATGAACTTATTGTGGAACCCGACCTTGTTGATATCAAAACTATGGATTTTTCCATGCAATCCATTGAAGATCAGCACTATTTACTAAAGGAACCAGATACGGGTGAGGAAAAATACTCCATATTGATCATTGAGGATAACCTGGAATTATCCACCTTTTTAGGGAACAAATTGAAAGTAGAATACCATATATATCTTTCGGATGGTACCGATGCCATTGAAAAGTCAGTGGAAATTATCCCAGACATCATTGTCTGCGACATCATGCTTCCAACAAAAAGTGGTTTTCAGATATGTGAGGAATTAAAACGGGACCTAAGAACTTCGCATATTCCAATTATAGTTTTAACGGCCCTGGGAAACAAAGAATCTTATTTACAGGGACTCGAGTCAGGGGCTGATCTTTATTTAACCAAACCATTCAGTTATTCCATATTGGTACAATCCATTAAAACGTTGTTGTATAACCGGGAAAAGCTACGATATTATTACACAAACAACATTTACAAAATTGAGAAAACCGACTCTTTTGGAAATATGGAGCAAATGTTTATTGGTGATCTGAACACCATCATCAAGGAAAACCTGGACGATTCCGACTTTACGGTGGAGAACCTGGCTAGTTCACTGAATATTTCCAGGGTACAATTGTACCGAAAAGTAAAAGCCATCCTTGGAGTCAATATCAGTGACTATATCGGCAACTTCAGACTCGAAAAGGCCAAATCCATGCTGGAAAAGTCTTCACTAAGTATCTCTGAGATTGCCTACAGTAATGGCTTCTCATCGCCCAATTATTTTTCGACTGCGTTCAAGAATAAATATGGCACCTCACCTGTAATGCATCGTAAATCGCTGTAATTGACCAGTGCATCCCTATCAACAAACCGTTAATCTTTCCCTTACGTGTATCATTTTTTGAGATTCTGTAACATGAGTATAATTCCAAAGGCTGTAAAGTGTTAAAAAAAAAATATAAAATATTGATATTTAATTAGTTAAAGATTAATAGAAATTCTGATAACATAACCTTAATATATTGCAACATCGTTAAAGAACAATAGCTTTTTATTCGAATACTTTAGTGCTTCCGTTGAAACATTGAAGGATTATGAAAAAAATATTGATTTGGTCGATTACAGCAGCCCTTGCAGGATTCCTGTTCGGTTTTGATACCGTAGTCATTTCAGGAGCGGATAAAAAGTTACAACTGCTATGGGGTTCATCGGATGCATTTCATGGGATCGTGGTAATTGGGATGGCGCTATGGGGAACTGTAGTGGGCGCTTTTTTTGGCGGAATACCCACGAACAGAATAGGTCGTAAAAAGACGCTGATCTGGATCGGTGTCCTCTATACCTTTTCGGCCCTGGGTTCCGCTTTTGCAAATGACCCGATCACCTTTGCAGTTTTCAGATTTATCGGTGGTTTGGGGGTTGGGGCTTCCACCATTGCCGCACCTGCCTATATCTCAGAAATTGCACCCGCAAAAGATCGGGGCAAACTGGTAGGGCTATACCAATTTAATATTGTCTTTGGTATCCTCATAGCATTTTTTTCAAACTACCTGCTCAACAACATCGGTGAAAATGCCTGGCGGTGGATGGTTGGCGTAGAGGCCATACCTGCTATTTTGTATACCCTTTTTGCACTAACCCTTCCCAAAAGTCCTCGATGGCTGCTGACCAAACATCGTATGGATGAGGCCAGAAAGGTTCTTCTACTCATTAACCCCGATCAGGACCCAGAAAGGCTTATGCATGAAATCCGCATTGAAAACGAGAACACAATTCCAGGGGAGAATATTTTTATCAAAAAATACCGCTTTCCATTAATACTGGCTTTTTTAATCGCTTTTTTCAATCAACTTTCCGGTATCAATGCCTTTCTCTATTACGCTCCGAGGATTCTGACTGAATCCGGACTGGGAGAGAGTTCAGCCTTATTGAGCAGTATTGGTCTTGGGATTACCAATATGGCATTCACCCTTTTGGGAATCTACCTGATTGACAGGATGGGCCGGAAACAGCTTATGTACATTGGTTCAGCAGGTTATATTATATCGTTGTCATTGGTGGCCGGTGGATTCTTCCTGGGATGGGGTGGAATGGCGATGCCTGTATTTTTGTTCATGTTCATTGGGGCACATGCCATTGGCCAGGGTACTGTGATATGGGTATTCATTTCCGAAATTTTTCCGAATCACCTGAGAGGTTCCGGCCAGTCGTTCGGAAGTTCTGTACACTGGATACTTGCCGCAGTGGTTCCCTCCCTGATCCCAATTCTTTTTGCAACAATAGGGCCCGGAGTAGTGTTTTCTTTCTTTGCAATTATGATGGTGCTTCAGTTACTGTTCGTAGCATTCATTATGCCAGAGACCAAAGGGGTCTCATTGGAAGAATTAAGCAGAATACTTACTAAATCGAGCGAGCCTAAAGAAATTGAGGTAATAGAAATTGATAATACACCGGCTGATTAAAAGGTCTGTTATTCTTATCATAGAAATAACTATAAAAACATATGAAAGCCCAACTGGTACCAATGTATTTTAAATCAGGAATGGACACGGACTACCACAAACAGCTTGGTATTCTAAAGGATTTGCTTAAGGAATCTGCCAAGATACTTGATCCCATTGCTGTGGGTGAGGCGATTCCAAAGGAAGCCGATGGCGTATTGTTCCTGCAACTGGTAGTTGACGTTTACCGGCAAAAAAAAGAAATTTTGGCAATTAAACATCCTATTCTGCTCGTGACCTCAGAATTTGGTACATTTTCCATGTGGGATTGGGAAATATATACGTACTTAAGGGAACTCGGGAAAGAATTGCTATTCCCAAACAACTTGGACCAAACTCATAAGATTTGTTCCTCACTCGCTCTTAGACGTTCAGCTAAGGGTAGCAAATTTCTGGTGTATCAGGATGATCCGGGCAAAGGGTTTCAATCCGAAATTTTTAAACGTTTTTATTGGTTTGAGGAAGAGTGTATTAACGGCATCGAGGCCAAGTTCGGAATAACTGTTGAAAAGAAAAGTTTTGCCGATTTAGGGCGGAGAGCGACAGAAATAACCGATAGCGCGGCGGAAACAGTCTGGCAAACCTGGAAGAGACCCACGTCACAGCTTTCTAATCGCTCCATACTGGACGCCGTGAAACTCTACATCGTTGTAAAATCAGATATCCTTAATGATGCTGCTGTGGTTGGCGTAGGGATCAACTGCCTGAATGAATCCCACAGTTGTAATACAACCCCCTGCCTGGCATGGGACATGTTGTTTGAGGAAATGGGGATCATCTGGGTCTGCGAGGCAGACATCATGTCTTTGCTAACCAAATATTTAGCGCATAAGGCACTGGGTGCACCCATTATGATGACCAATATTTATCCATTTTTAATGGGAGATGCAGCGCTTAAACATGAAAAAATTGAAGCATTCCCCGAGGTGGAAGAACCCGAGAATCACGTCCTGCTGGCCCATTGCGGGTACTTTGGTATTGTGCCTTGCTGCTATGCCAGGGAGTGGACGTTACGCCCAAAGGTACTTGACATTGTGAATGACAACGCCCATGCCATTGATGCCACGATCGATCCCGGCCCGCTCACTATGATCAAAGTAGGTCCCTTACTAAATAAAATATTGGTGGTAGAAACAGAACTTGAAGGATTTGTTGAATACCCGAATTCACATTGCAAAAGGGGTGGTATTCTGAGAGTTCCGAACGGCCGGGAGTTAATCAAGAAATTCTATTCCCACCACCAGGTTTTCTTAATCGGGGAATGGAAAACCCATTTGCAGAATCTTGCAAAGATCTTTGAACTGGAAGTGGAAACGGTATAGGTTAAGTAAAATTTTAATAGGATAAACGTACATGAAAATAAATCTTTTAAACCGATTTCTGGCAATAGTCATAATCTCCATTTGTTACTCCTGCAAGGGGGACCATAAAAACTCAGCCTCAGGCAATGAACCGCCCGATGATGCAATTACGGCCTCTCCGGAAATACAATATCGCCCTAACTATCATTTTTCATCTAAGCAGGGTTGGATAAATGACCCAAACGGGATGTTCTTCTATAATGGATATTATCATCTCTATTATCAGCACCATCCGGATAGCACCATATGGGGCCCAATGCACTGGGGCCATGCCATTAGCACTGACATGATCAGCTGGAAAGAGATGCCCATAGCCCTGTATCCCGATGAGTTAGGCGATATTTGGTCAGGCAGTGCCATCATTGATATAGAGAATACTTCCGGTTTAGGAACAGCGTCTAGCCCCAGGCCCGTCATTGCCATGTTTACCCATGCTAAAAAAAGTGAGAATGAGAATGAACCCTGGAGGCAGACACAGGGCATTGCCTATAGCCTCGATGAAGGCAAGACGTTTACTAAGTTCCCGGAAAATCCGGTAATTGATAACAGGGGAATACCCGAATTCAGGGATCCGAAAGTGAATTGGAATGAGGAACATAAGCAATGGACCATGGTCCTTGCCGCTGGTCAGGAAATAATGTTTTACAGTTCAAAGGATTTAAAAACCTGGAGGCATCTTTCAAATTTCGGTGTAACCTATGGAAATCATGACGGGGTATGGGAATGCCCGGACTTCTTCCCATTAAAGGTTACAGGCTCTGAAGCGACAAAATGGGTGCTCCTGGTGAGCATTAATCCTGGTGGACCTAATGGCGGATCTGCCACACAATATTTCATAGGTGATTTCGATGGGACCAATTTCACCTTAGACCCTACATTTAAATCAGAACTGGCTCGTGAGCATAATTTTTGGGTAGACTACGGACGCGACAATTATGCCGGAGTCGGGTGGTCAAATGTACGTACGGCAAGTGGTGGGAAGTTATTTATGGGTTGGATGTCTAACTGGATGTATGCAAACGATGTTCCCACGGATCCCTGGCGGGGTGCCATGACCTCACCCAGGGAGCTCCATTTAATAAAAGGAGCCAAAACCTATCGCCTTGTATCCAATCCCGTTAGGGAGCTCAATAATTACCGGGGTACCAAGTATAAAGTGGAAGACATTTTTGTAAAAGATGAAATACCCCTGATCACATCTGACAAAATAGATTTATCAAAAGCCGAAATATATCTGAAGATTGAAGAACTGACAAGTACCACTTACAACTTTAAACTCTCAAACAAAGCGGGGGATGAACTCCTGTTTGGTTACAATAATAAAGATAGGATATTCTATGTGGACCGGTCCAAATCCGGAAAAGTGAATTTCTCGGAAAAATTTGCGGATAGAATATCCAGAGCTCCGAGGACCTCAAAAAATGAAGGGCTTACTGCTACCGTCCTGTTAGACAAAACCTCTATTGAACTATTTTTTGACAATGGAGAAACCGTAATGACGGAGATCTTTTTCCCTCTAGAACCCTTTGATTCATTATCAGTGGCTTCAGAAAATGAAGCATTTACAATAAACTATATGGAAACTCATGAACTAAAATTTAACTAAATCATTCTATTATGAAATTGAAGTATTTAATTTACCTGTTAATTTTTGCCCCCATTGGGCTGTGGGCACAGGGGCAAGTGACCGGAACGGTAACCTCTTCGGATGATGGGATGCCATTACCGGGGGCAACTGTGGTTGTGGTTGGAACAACCAACGGTACTACCACAGATTTTGATGGCAATTATGTCATTGAAAATGTACCCACGGATGCTTCCCTTGCCTTCAGTTATGTAGGTTTTTTAAGGGTTGAAGTACCTGTGAACAGCCAAAGTGTTATTAATGTTGCCCTGCAAGCCGATGCACAACAATTGGAAGAAGTAGTATTGACAGGGTACGCAACGGAACGCAAGGCAGATTTAACCGGAGCTATTACTGTTGTTGAACTTGCCCCGGTCGAAGGGCAAAGCCTGAGTTCTGGAAATGCAATGCAGGCACTGCAGGGTAGGGTCCCCGGCCTTTTTGTGGAAAAATCAGGGGATCCTACGGGAACCTCAAGCCGCATATTGATAAGAGGGGTAACTACGCTTGGGAATAACGACCCATTGTATGTAATTGATGGAGTACCTACAGTGCGCCAGGAAGTCTTTTCGAGCCTTAACCCAAGTGCCATAGAATCGGTACAGGTGTTAAAGGATGCATCCGCTTCCTCCATATATGGAGCAAGAGCGGGTAATGGAGTTATTATCGTTACTACAAAGAATAGCGCCAAATCACCTGATGGAGAGAAATTCAACGTGAGCATCAATTCCAATCTCTCATTGCTGTCAGAAAAAAAACAACGCTACGACATGCTGAATGCTGTGCAAAGGGGTGAGGCAATCTGGCAAGCGTCCGTAAACGACGGTGCTGATCCTGCCGGCGGTTATGGTGAGATCTACAATTTTGACTGGAATGGCGATTTCAGCAATCCCGTTTTAAATGGGGTAACCGTACAACCCTTCGTAGGCGGAGACTCTAATGTTCCTGCAGGGGATACAGACTGGCAGGACGAAACTTATGAAACTGGTTATGTATTTAATAATGAAGTTACTGTATCAGGTGGATCTGAAAAGGCCTTCCATATGATTAATTTGGGGTATTTAAAAAATACGGGGGTTCTGAAGTATACTAATTATGACCGCTACACCGCCAAACTGAATTCGAACTTCAACCTTTTTGACAACATGATCAGATTCGGTGTAAACACACAGTTTTCTACTTCGGATGAAACATTGGCATCTCCCGATGTCGGTAGTGCTCCTACCCCGGGCCTTGCCATTACTTTAGCACCGACGATTCCACTCAAGGATGCCAACGGAGAGTTTGCAGGTCCTATTGGTGCCGGGTATAGTGATAGAAACAACCCCGTATTGATGCAATACCTGAACCGTTGGGACAATACAGAAAGAACTTCCATTTTCGGAAATATTTGGGGAGAGTGGCAAATTTTAGACAATTTGGTATTCAGAACAAGCGTGGGTCTTGATTTTAACGATTTTAGGAGAAAGGATATTGAAACTACGGTAAGCAATGGTTTTATTACCAGGGGCAATAACCGGCTCATCATCGACTCCAATAAGTTTACCAGTTTGGTGTTTACCAATACCCTCAATTATAACCTGGAACTCGGTGATCATCGTTTTGGAGTTCTTATTGGTGCGGAATCGGTAAAGAACGATTTTGATAGCGTATTTGCTTCAGCAGACGGATTTGCAGTGGAAACAGAGTCCTATTTCGTTCTGGGAGCAGCCACAGGGGCACGAACCTCCAACGGTACATCGAGTGGTAGCAGGTTACTATCTCAGTTTGGTAAAATTAACTATGCCTTTGCAAATAAATATCTTGCGTCCTTTACCCTGCGAAGGGATGGTTCCTCGAGATTTGGTCCTGACAACAGATATGGTATTTTTCCGGCCGGAACCCTTGGATGGAGAATCAGTGGAGAAGAGTTTCTCAGGGATCATGACATAATATCAAATTTAAAACTGAGAGCAGGGTACGGGGAGGTTGGTAACCAAAACATTGGGGACCTGGCACGTTTCGGGCTTTTTGAATCCCGGTACGGCCCAAATGAAGTGCAATTTACACCAGGTTTCTTTGAGATCTACTACAACGTCGGTACTGCCTATGACCTGGCTGGCAATAACGGAGGAACATTGCCATCAGGTTTTGTCTCCATTCAGGCAGCTAACCCGGCATTAAAATGGGAAACCACTAAAGAGCTAAATGTAGGATTGGATTTTGGGTTATTTAATAACAACATTGCCGGAACATTTGATTATTTCACCAGGGAGACCAGTGACATCCTTACAACACCGCCCATTGCCTCTGTCATTGGTGAAGGGCAACAGCGCGTGCTGAATGGTGCCACAACGGAGACGAAGGGCTGGGAGCTTTCTCTTGCGTATTCCAAAACCCTCGAGAACGGGCTGTACTTTGGTATATCCACCAACTTCGGAGCATTCAAAGATGAAATCACCGAATTGCCGGAGGAGGTCAGGGCTGCATTTCCCGGTACCGCCGAGAATTCGATAGTGGGTCAATCTCAATTCGCCATTTTCGGGTATCAGACCGATGGTCTT
>DATGCB010000519.1:0-3596 GCA_035312365.1 Eudoraea sp.
GGATAAGGAAACCGCCATAAAATATGTCGATCGATTTTTAATGTTTTACATCAAAACAGCACCTCCTCTGACAAGGACCGCCACATGGCTGGAAAAACTTGAGGGGGGTATCACCTACCTTCAAAATGTGGTGATCAATGATGTCCTTGGGATTGCAGCCGAATTGGACGCAGAGATGCAACACCTGGTCGATACATACACCTGCGAGTGGAAGGAAGCGGTGGAAACCCCGGAAATAAAAGCCCGGTATACCCATTTCGTTAACTCCGACGAACCGGACAGTAACATCGAATTTGTATCGCTTCGGGAACAAAAAATGCCCCGGGCATGGGTCTGATCAAATGAACTGAGTTGCTACAAAATAATAGATGACATGATGACATTACTGCGCAACACTTACCAAACCATCACTGAAAAGGAGGTAAATTACTGGTTTAAAGCCGCCCCCGTTTCCAAATTTCCGCTGAATGGCGGGGCATGCGTAAAATATAAGGATAAACAGATCGCCGTATTCAATTTTACCCGAGAAGGTCATTGGTATGCCTGCCAGAACCTTTGCCCGCATAAAATGGAAATGGTCCTGGCCCGCGGGATGATTGGGGAGGAAAATATGGAACCCAAAGTGGCCTGCCCTTTACATAAGAATGCCTTCTCCCTGAGAACCGGGAAACATCTCAACGGGGAACTGCCGTCCCTTGCCACCTATCCCGTTAAAGTGGAGGCAGGTTTTGTGTATATTGGTTTTTCTGAATAGCTTTGAAAGAAACCTGATACCCATGGTAGCCTCGGACCGATTTAAAGCAGCCTTCGAACGATTTGATGCTGCCAATTCTAAAGATCCAAATACGGAAGATTTTGAAGGAACAACCTATCCCAGGGAATTGCTCTATGCCATGCGGATGACAGAAAAACTGGGAGCGTTTGCACCCACGGCCTCCGAAGCCCTTCAGTTAACCGCACGATGTCAGCATATCCGCCGCTGGGAAATTCCGAGGGAATCCTATGAGATGAACCGGCCCGGGTACCTGCAATGGCGTCAGGACCTAAAAAAATTCCATGCTGAAAAAGCTTCGGAAATCCTGAAAGATGTCGGTTACCCTCAGGAAATCATAGACAGGGTCTCTTTTTTGTTGCAAAAGAAAAAATTAAAACGCGACCCGGAAACCCAGGCCCTGGAAGACGTGATCTGCCTCGTATTTTTACAGTATTATTTTGAGCCCTTTATCACCAAGCATTCGGACGAGAAGTTGGTTGCTATTCTTCAAAAGACGTGGAGGAAAATGTCCGAAGACGGTCGGGCAATGGCACTGAAACTTGCCCTGTCATCCAAAGCCGATGACCTGATCTCAAAAGCCGTTAACGGCTGATGCCTTAACTTTGTGATATAAAAGACACTCATGGGCCAGACAAATCAGAATCTGTCATTGGACAAGGCCACTTTTAGCCGTATACGCAAGCTGTACATATTGGCATTTTCCGGCATTGCCCTTATGATCATTATCGCCCAAATCCTCATTCAACAACATCTGAATTCCCAGTTAAATGACTCCAGGGTGATCAATGTAGCCGGAAGGCAAAGAGCATACAGTCAAAAATTGGTCAAAGAAGTACTGGTGCTCACGGAGCTTTCTGACAAGGCGGAAACGGGCCTTATTCTCCACGAAATTGAACAAACGCTTGCCCGGTGGAAAGCCGCCCATCGGGGACTGCAATCCGGGGATGTCTCCCTGGGGTTGCCCCCTGAAACCCATGAGGACATCCTGGCGTTGTTTGAGCAGATTGAACCACATCACACAGCCATGGTACATGCGGTGGAAACCCTGCTATCCCAAATGGAATATCCCGGGATGGTAGCATCCGGCGGTTTCTATGGCAATGTCAGCGTCCTTCTGGAAAATGAGCGCAGGTTCCTGGAACTCATGGATACGATCGTAAACGAATACGACAAACGCAGCAAAGAACAACTGCAACATCTTAAAATTAAAGAATACATCTTGCTGGCGATTGCACTGCTGATATTGATGCTCGAAGTGCTGTTTATTTTCAGGCCGCTGTCTATCCATGTCAGAAATACGATCCGGAGCCTGATGGAGGCACAAAAAAAATCAGATAAAGATGCGAGGGAAATCAACACCCTGTTCGCAGAAAAAGAAAAGTCGTTACAGGAACTGCAGGAACTCAACTTTGTAATAGACAATGCTGCCTTGTTTGCCAGTATTAAAAAGGACGGCAGTGTTGTCTTTATCAGTAAGAAGTTTATGGAATTACTGGGTATTTCCGAACCTGATCTGAAAAAACCCTTTTCTGAAATCCTTACCGCCGACGAAGGGCAACAACAATACCTTAAGGAGGTGCTAAAAAGCAGCAGGAAAAACATCCGGACAGAAGAGATTAAATTACACCTGCCGGGTAAAAAGGAATTGTGGCTGGATATGTCGATCATTCCCATGCATCAATCCCGGGTTCAGCAGAGTATTCTGATTCTGTGTTCAGACATCACGGAGCGAAAAAATACGGAATTGAAGGTAGCCCAATTGACAAAGCATAATTACGAGGAGAGCATACGGCAAAAACAACAGCAGGCCAGTCAGATCGTCGAGGGTCAGGAAGAAGAGCGCAAAAGGATTGCCAAAGACATTCACGATGGGATCGGTCAGATGCTCACCGCCCTGAAATTTAATATTGAGTCCATCAATTTAAAAAACAAGGATAAAACGGCTGAGAAGATTGCCTATATTAAAAGCCTAACCTCCGACCTGATTAAAGGGGTACGCACCGCCACTTTTAACCTGACGCCCCCCGAATTAGGCGATCACGGGATCTTTCCCGCACTCCAGAAAATGACGACAGAGCTTTCCAAATTAACCGGGAAGAATATTTTGTTCGAAAATAAAGCAGAGCATAATATTCGCCTCAATTCTCTGGCAGAGACCAATATCTACAGGGTGGTGCAGGAAGCTGTGAACAACGCTATAAAGTATTCGGAAGCCAATTATATTTTGGTGACTATCAATTATGGCGATGGTATGCTCAGCATTGTGGTGGACGATGACGGCAAGGGATTTGATGATTCCATCGTTGGGAAAGTTCCAAAGCATAACAGCGAGGGAGGTATGGGGTTCTTTTTTATGAAGGAAAGGATCAGTTATATCAATGGACGGTTGTTTATTAACTCGGTACCGGGTAAAGGCACACGGGTGACTATAAACTACAATACCGAAGATAAAAACATCGCCGTAGAAACGGCATAAAACTGGTTTAATGCAGTAATTGATAACCTATGTTGAACGCAGCAGAAATCACGGGCATCATTCTTGCTGGCGGAAAAAGCCGCCGTATGAAATCGGATAAGGCATTCCTGACATACCAGGACAGGCCGTTGATCGCTCATGTGATTGAAGCACTTGAAGCGGTTACTTCTGAAGTTATCCTGGTGTCAGACGACAACAGATACGATGTTTTTAACAAAAGGCGCTTCCCCGATCTGCTAGAGGATGCCGGGCCTCTGGCGGGGCTGTACACCGGGTTGTATCATTCCGAAACCCCCTATAATTTGGTTTTGGGGTGCGATACCCCCCTCGTAAACCAAACTGTAT
>DATGCB010000520.1:0-2117 GCA_035312365.1 Eudoraea sp.
GTTTTCATGTTATAAGGCCTTAACTTCAGGGGAAGTTATCATATTATCATGCCATTAAATATGACATTGATCATTAGACGACCTGTTTAAACCTAGTTGTAAAATTGCCCGGATTTTGTAGGGGTAGTTCTGGTAGTTTGGTCTCGACATGGTTTGTCAGGTTTTAATCCACCTTAACCCAAAAGGGTGAATAGCCAAATCATCACTATTTCAAAACTCTATTCCCCCTCAGAATACTAGAAGATCTATGCTAAAAAAACACCGGTAGGGATTGGTTTTTTTCAGCGGCAGTTACCCTAGCTTTTTTAGTAAGAATTCGCGATTTTAAACGACTTAAACTAGAAATTGTAAATAATTATCAACCAACTGATTAAGTTTAAACATAATAGGATTATACCATGATTCACAAAACTACAAACTATCATCTGGACCAACTTAAAGAACTGGTTGATCAGCTTACCGATGAACAACTTCAAGCTCCGCTTCCGGTTTTGGATGGTTCTACCATCGGCAAGCATGTAAGGCACATCCTGGAATTTTATATGTGCCTGTGTAATTCATTTGCATATGGGGAATTAAATTACGACCATCGCCAAAGAGATCGAAAAATTGAAGTCAGTGTTGCTACATGTTTAAATACAATACAAAAGATTGCCAGGAATTTACAAGGATACAAAAATGATTTTCCCATAAAATTAACTGCAGATCATTCAATGGATGATCTTAAAAGGGAAATTTGTCTGGGTACTACCTATTACAGGGAGTTGTTATACAACATTGAACATATAGTACATCATTTGGCAATAATTAAAATTGGCATAAAATCACTTGAGCCCGCGATATATTTGGATGATTCTATCGGGGTGGCTATGTCAACCATCAGAAATAGAAAGTTATGTGTACAGTAAGTTATATACCCACCCGAAAGGGTTATTTATTGACTTCCAATAGGGATGAAGACCCTCAAAGAGGTACGCAGTTGCCAGAGAAAACAACATTGGGCAATGGTATGGTAATTACCGCCCCAAGGGATATTAAGGAAGGGGGAACATGGATAGCGATGGATGAAAATGGCAGGGCCGCCTGCCTTCTTAATGGGGGTTTCTTAAAGCATATTCGGCATTCTAATTACAGACAAAGCAGGGGTCACTTTGTAATTGAAGCATTTGAAGCGTCGGATTTTGAAGCCTTTGTCGAATCCGTTTTTTTGCGCAACATAGAACCTTTTACAATGCTTCTCATTGAACCCGATAGCATTCTTAAGCTTGTTTGGGACGGCAGTAAAAAATATATTTGGGAACTGTCTCCGGATGCCGTTCACCTTTGGTCATCTTCCACGCTTTATACCCCCATGCAGCACGCTGAGAAGGAACATTACTTTATCAATTCCTTAAAAGAGAAGGGGTTGGACCGGGATCAAGTACTGCAAATCCACGGGAAGGATGCTGATACCCCGTTCATTTTAAACCATCATAATGTTAGAACAGTGAGTATAACGCAGCTGATCTATGACGGGAAAAGGGCAAGTCTGGACTATTATATTAAAAATGAACAAAATGAAAAAACGTTACCTCATACTTTTATTCTTACTTAGTCTTACCAAGGCCTTTGGGCAAACCAACTTCGGGCCAAAAACTTTCAACCTTGAAAATGGCATTGCGCTTCACGGATATGACCCGGTAAGCTACTTCCACGGGGTACCGGCCAAGGGGAGTTCAATGAAGGCGGAGATGCACCAGGGGATTAAATATCTTTTTGATACCTCCGAAAACCTGAAAAATTTTAAAGAAAACCCTCAGAAATATATTCCTGTTTACGGTGGATGGTGTGCATACGCCATGGGTGCCAGTGGAGAGCTTGTGGATGTGGATCCTGAAACCTACAAAATCATAGATGGAAAGCTATACCTCTTTTACAATGCCTACTTTAACAATACACTTAAAAAATGGAACAGGAATGAAGAGGAATTATTGCAAAAGGCAAATCAGAATTGGGACCAAATTATGAAGCAATACTAATATGGAAAACAGAAAAACCTATTATATTGAAAGGTCAGCTGCCATCATAGCAGCGGTTATTTTAATACAAACTTTGTATTTTAAATTTACAGCCCACCC
>DATGCB010000521.1:0-13475 GCA_035312365.1 Eudoraea sp.
TGAAATTCTCCAGTCCGCCCCGGCCTTCAAATGACTCATTATAGCCAAAAAAGGCGAGTATTACATCGGCCTGGAGTTGGGTCAGCCATTCATCTTCTGTTGGAAAGTGGCCTATGCTCCCCGAATTATTTGCAAGTTCGGTCTGAAATTTCTCGGCACCCGGAAAGGCCCAGGGCGAATTGCGGGCCGAATGTGGCCTGAACCCCGGAGTATTACCTCCATCACACATGTTGCGGATAAACAAGACACTATCGGGATACCGCATATGCATTTCAGCTTCAAAATGCCCGAAATTCATCATCCTGGAACCCAGATTATTCCCGATTAGCACAATATGGTCCCCTTTGTGCAACTGCAGGCCAGGTTCTTTCTCCGTACAACCGATAATGATCATGGCAAGACCAAGTATCCCGTATATTTTCCGCCTGCTTCTGAATTTGCTGATGATGTTATATCTTGTTTTTCCTATGTTCATGACTGGGGTTTAGGCTTCATTATACGCAATGTGGATCCCTTCCGCTACCGATCTTTCGCACGCCTCTGTAATGCGTTGACAATGAATGGCATCTTCCAGTGTCGACAGGGGTTCCTCTCCGGAACGCAATACCTTATCAATAAAATGGGCTGCCGTATTTTTTATGGATTCCGGATAACAGTGATAGGTTTGAGAGTGTGCGCCGTTCCGCCCGTTGATCACCCAGTCCCGGTAACTGTATCGCGTACTCCCTTTGGTGCCAATAACCTTGATCATACATGTCCATGGATCCCCGGCATGGTCGTCGTTTGCAAAACTTGCAGACAGATGGCTTAAGGTACCGTTTCGCATGTGTATATTGGCCATTGCCACATTTTCCTGAGGTGCAAAGTCACTGCCAAAAGTATGTTTTATGCAGGAAATGGTCTTCGGCAGACCTGCCAGGTAGATCATGGTATAGCAGTGATGCGTCAGAATCTGACGGATTACCCCGGGATACCGAGCCCGGATATCATGAGCATGATGAATGTTATAAAGCATGTAAAATTGCGTGATGTCCCCGAGCTTGCCGCTTTGGATCATATTTTTGGCCCGCTGGATCCCCGCCTCATAAATATAATTATGCACCGGCATGCATTTTACGCCCGCTTCGTTTACCGCCTGCTGCATTTTTTGTAATTCCCCGATATTCGATGCCGCAGGTTTTTCCACCAATATATGTTTACCCGCCCTGGCAGCCCTGATGGCATAATCAGCATGCGTTTCCATATTGGTTAATATGAAAACGGCATCTACCGACGGATCATTGAGCAGTGCATTATCCGAAACATAGGTCGTACATCCGTATTTGGCCGCCTTAAGTTCCCCTTTTTCGGGAGTACGGTTCCAAAGTCCGGCAATTTCTGCCCCTGGAATGCGGTTGATGGCTTCTGCATGAAGGTCCGCCACATCCCCTGCGCCCAGTAATCCTATTCTTATTATATCCAAACTAAAAAATCTAAGTTAAACAAATCCTTTAGGTCTTTCTAAAAATCAAACTTCAGCCATCTAAAGTGAACCGGTAAAATACCGTAGCCGGAAGACCGATAGCCAGCAGCATTGAATGATCCTTCCACGCGATTCCTTTCTCATTTTACATTCCCCTTTCGTTCATTTATTTTTTTTGACAGCCTGAATTTTACAGAAACTTGTCACGCCCCCTCCACCGAATATTCCAGGGTACCCTTTTTGGCCATCTTCTGAAATTCGCGGAGCGAAATCCGAATGCCCTCTGCAATGGGGGTTATGGGTAAATCAGTAAATGCGCCCTCTATTTTTTCATGGCATAAATCTGAAACAAACAAATTAGGTTCGGCGTCTTCTGCTATGGAAAGTTGTACATAATTTCCCATTCCCAGGGCACCCGCCTGTAACTTTACTGTATTTAAAAACTCCTGGACTTCGATCGTATTCCCTTTGATATTATAGGTCCCAAAGCCACTGAAGGGCTGCAATGTACAGGCGGCGAAATGCGCTCCGACATCCTCTACAAAATGATAATTTTCCCGCCCCGTATAGGGCATGTCGAATGGTATCAGGGTGCCGGAAACAGCGCCCATCGCAATAGCTTTTAACGCGTTGGTCGGAGCTGAGGTTTTTCCTTTGTCCCTCCCTTTGCCATAGGTTGTGTTGATCCGCAAGCATACGGTGGGTACCTTGGTGGAGTTATGGAAAAGACGCGCCAAATGTTCCCCTGCCAACTTCCAAATACCATAGTGGTTGGGAGGTGCTAACGGCGCATCTTCCCTTATGACCGCTTCGGGATACATGGCCCTCATCCCATATACTGCAGCAGAACTTGCAAAGACAAATCGCTCTAAATTGGGGAGTTCTTCGGCCGCGTCAAAAAGAGCCATAGTGCCACCGGTATTGATTTCCATGCCTTTGACATGGTATTTGGAGCAATCCGGGCTCTGATAAGCCCCCAAATGAATTATATGGGTGGGGTTGACGGCAAGCAGCACTTCTTCAATTTCTGAAAACCCTGCGACGTCGAGGGTTACAAACTCCAGGCGTGGATCGAGGTCCTCGCCTGTCCATAACTTCAGGGATTCTTTGTTCCCGGATCGTGAGGCAACCACAATTTTATCAACTTCAGCTGATTGCAATAATTTGTATATGGTTACTGATCCAATACAACCGGTACCACCCGTGATAAATATTCTGTGCATAGGATGCTGCTTTTGTATATAATTCCAGTTTTCGGCGATCGGCTTAAAACACTATCCCGCCTGCCTTTTCTCAGTTCATCTTTATTACCGCCTTCATATTTTTAGCCCTTATGGCGTCGTCAAAGGCCTGGGTGATATCTTCAAAGCCATAAATATCTGTATAATGCCGGGACGGAAATACCCCGGTCACCATTAATTTTTGTGCCACCATATAATCCTCCCGGCAAGATCCCATGGACCCTCTCATATTTAGAGAGGTCCTTGTGAGATGGGTAGCGTTGATGGCTACTTCAGCGGGATAGGTGGCGATCACACAAATATCTCCTTCCGGCCTCACTACAGATATTGCCTCTGTTAAAACCTGAGGAACTCCTGAACATTCGATAAGTAAATCAACCTTTCCATTCGTGCCAAAAGGAACCCCCTGCGCATCTTTTATGCCTTTTTGCAATTGGGATGCCAACGTATTTTCCGGGGAGACTTCCAGGCTGATAAAGCCTCTTTCTTTAGCCTTTTTTAAACGAATATCGCGGTCATGGGCGATTCCCGTGACCAAAACCCTGGCACCGGCCGCCCCGGCAAGTTCGGCTGACATTAATCCGATAATCCCGCATCCGGTAACGACTACATCCTGTCCGGGTTTAATACTGCATTTGTGGTGCAAGGCATTGACGATAATGGATAAAGGCTCCACCAAAGCACCCTGTTCTGGTGTTAATCCTTCCATCAAAGGCACCACCCTGTCCGATTCCAGGACGACCTGTTGACCAAAACCCCCATTTCTGTGAAAGCCGATGATCTGTTTTGAAGGGCATAAATTCCATTTGGCCACACTGCAGGCGGGACAATCCTCATCCCGGCATCCCAACATGGCTAAAGGGGTAAATACATCCCCAACCTTTAAGTCTCCATGATCCCCCGGACCAAGCTCCATGATCTCGGCGCTAAATTCATGCCCAATGATCCGGGGCCGCTCTACCCAGTCGAAATTTGGTTTCCCCAATGTGGCGCTGTTATCTGAGCCGCAGATCCCTGTAAACAAGGTCCTGGCTAAAATTTCACCCGCCTTTAATTCTGGCATGTCCATATCGACTACTGCCGTATTCCTGGTAACCGGCAGATCAGACGCAGGAGATATTTTTTCGGTGCCGTGCAGGCAGAAACCCTTGATTTTAGTCATTTATCTGATGATTGGTCTATTGATCATTAATAATGGGCTGTCACTTTCCACTCCACTCCGGTGTCTTTCCAACTTCGGGATGCCGCCGATTCCAGGACGGCCTCGCAGACCTTTTGGGTTTCCTGGGCTTCCCTAAAGGTAGGGGAACATGGGGCATTATCCTCCAGGCTCTTTAAAAAATCGGCCACATGGTGTACAAAACTGTGCTCATAACCAATTGAAAGTCCAGGGACCCACCATTTATCCATATAGGGATGATCCCCGTCTGTGACATGGATGGAGCGCCACCCACGTTCTCTTGATTCGTCCCGGTGGTCAAAGTATTCAAGGCGGGTAAGGTCGTGAAGATTCCATTTAATCGAGGCGTGCTCCCCGTTTATCTCAAAGGTGTACAATGCCTTGTGGCCCCGGGCGTATCTGGTAGATTCGAAAAGCCCGAGGGAACCGTTGTCAAAATGACAATGAAAGATACAGGCATCGTCTATCCCAACCTTCTGTACTTCACCTGTACCGGTATGAACCCGTTCTTTTATAAAAGTTTCCGTTACAGCAGAAACATCTTTGATACCACCGTTCAACCACATGGCAGTGTCTATACAATGGGCAAGGAGATCCCCGGTAACGCCCGATCCGGCCGCTGAATCATCCAGTCGCCATAGTCCTTCGCCACCCTGGGGTAGTTCCGGGCTGATGGTCCAGTCCTGGAGGAAATTAGCACGGTAGTGAAAAATTTTGCCGAGTTTACCGGCATCGATCAGTTGTTTTGCCAGGGTTACCGCAGGGATCCTTCGGTAATTGTAGTACACTGTATTGGGAACGTTGGCCTTTTCTATGGCGTCTACCATAGGTTGGGCTTCTGCCACAGTGCGTGCAAGAGGTTTTTCACATAGCACCATTTTTCCTGATTTTGCGGCCGCTATGGCAATGTCGGCATGCATATTATTCGGGGTGCAGATATCAATAGCATCAATATCTTTGCGCGTCACCAGGGATTTCCAATCGGTCTCATAGGATTCGTATCCCCACTGCTCGGCAAATTTCCGAACACGCTCTTCATTACGGGCACATACCGCCTTTAGTACCGGCTTGTATTTTAATTCCGGGAAAAAATCACCCACCCTTTTATATGCATTGGAATGGGTTCTGCCCATAAATCCATAACCCACAAGGCCCACTCTGAATTCTTTTTTATCTGACATTTTAATAGTAATGGTTGTTCGTTAATGGTTTTTATTCATTGCTTCTTGATTATTGAAACACTCAGTCCGCTTCAAACCACCCGTGAAGTTCTCTTACCTTGATCATGGCCCCGAGTACATCATTCCAAGTTTGTTTTTTCATCATTACCTCATTGGGGAACATACAGCCATCCCAGCAAATGTGTTTAAAACGTTTCGTCAGGTTTCCCTGTTCATCCCTAAGCCAATACCCTGCGTCATTGGGGATATCCAATTTACCGTTGGGGTCGGTAGCCTGACAGTGCCTTCCGGTCTTATCGTGAGAGCCTGCCCCAAAAACGGTCCCGTCATTCTGGGCTACATGGAAATCAATGGTCCAGGGACGTAAAGCTGCGGTCAGTGTTTTAAGTGCTTCGGTCAGCGCGGTCCGGTCTTCCCATTTAAAATCCGCGGGGAGTATTCGTTCATCGGGTTTGTTGTACCCAAGGAGATACAGCAAGGTATGGGCCATATCGGCCTGAAACCCAATGTTTGGCCGATCCACGGTTTCCAGGGTATTGATCATTGATTTCCAGCCATGCATACCACCCCAGCATATTTCCCCTTCGGCTGCCAGAGATTCCCCGTAATCTGCCGCCACGTCGCATGCCTCCCTGAATGTTTGGGCGATCAGCCTGGTATTCCCTACAGGATCGGCTGCCCAGCTTTCCGGGTCTACAGAAGAGTCTATCCGGATAATGCCATGGGGCCTGATCCCGAGATCGCGTAATTTTTTTCCGATTTTACACGATTTCCGCACCTGGGTCACAAACTGCCTGCGTTCGTCCGCCGTTCCCATGGCCGACCCGCCACCCGTAGGTGTCCATACAGGGGCAACCAGGCTCCCTATTTCAAGATCGTGTGACCGGGCCATATCCACCAATCTTTTAATTTCGTCATCGTCAGCGTCAATGCTCATATGCGGATCAAACAGAAATAGGTCAAAGCCGTCAAAGGTAAGACCGTCAACTTCCGCATTGGCCGTGAGTTCAATCATAGTTGCTATGGGGATAGGAGGTTCGGAATCCGGTCCTTTGCCCACTACGCCGGGCCATGAAGCATTGTGTAGTTTGGGATAGTTGTTTTTTTGCATGGGTGTCTTTTTTTCAATAGTGATCTGTGTTTACTGCTCCGGAAGATAGGGGAAGTCCCTATGGTCCTAAATTAGCTAAAAATCATAGATAAGGAAAATTTAAAAAGTGCATTAAATAAGGTGGAATTTAACAAAAAAGAGTAAAGACAACTGCTAAATAATTATGATTTTAACGAAAAAGACGCTAAACTTATACGTTGAAATATAATTTCATGCCAATTAAAGAATATTTATAACAACCAACTTTAATCAAACTAGTAGACTTATGGAAAATACTACGACCATTTCGGCGTCAAACGCCAGAAGGCTTTTTTATGGTAGCTGTTTTGCGCTGATCACCACGGCCTTATCCTTCAGTATCAGGGCGGGGATCCTGCCTCAACTCGGAGAAGAGCTTAATTTAACCGCAGAACAATTGGGTTTTATCAATTCGATGTGGTTTTTCGGATTCCCCATTTCCATGATTATCGGCGGCCTGATCTACCATAAGGTGGGGGGGAAGGCCATCATGCAGTTTGCCTTCTTTGCCCATGCCATTGGGATTGTCATGACCATTTATTCGGGCAGCTATATTGGCCTGTTGATCTCTACATTTCTCATAGGTCTGGGTAACGGATGTACGGAAGCGGCCTGCAATCCAATGATCGCGGATGCTTACAAGGGGAACAAAATGAGTAAGATGCTGAACCGTTTTCATATGTGGTTCCCGGGTGGGATCGTCATTGGAAGCCTGGTTTCCAAATTCATGACCGACGCCAATTTAGGTTGGGAAAGTCAGATTTGGGTAATCCTGATCCCGACCCTGATTTATGCCTATATGTTCTTTGGGCAGACCTGGCCTAAGGCCAAAGTAGAGGAAGCAGCGACGCTTTCCAGTAATTTCAAGGCAATGGTATCACCCCTGTTTCTCTTTATGCTGGCCTGCATGGCATTAACCGCTATTTCGGAGTTTGGGCCGCAACAGTGGGTGGGACTCATATTGTCTAAAAGTGGCGCCCAACCCATGATCATTCTGGCCTTGGTTACCGGTTTGATGGCCGTAGCCCGGTATTTTGGAGGGGACATGGTGAAGAAATTTGACCAGACCGGGGTACTACTGGGATCGGCTATATTGGCAACCATCGGGGTGTATCTGTTTAGCACACAAACCGGAGTTATGGCCTATGTGGCAGCGATATTTTTTGCCCTGGGTATTGCGTATTTCTGGCCCAATATGATTGGTTTTGTCGCAGATAAAATACCGAAAAGTGGCGCACTTGGCATGTCAGTTATCGGGGCTATGGGCATGTTTTCCACCTCCATTTTTCAGCCTATTATCGGTAAATGGATCGATTCGGATAAGGCAGCAGCTGAAGCAGCCGGACTTACAGGAGACGAATTGGAGTTGGTGGCAGGGCAGAATACACTGGAGACAATGACATCGTTTCCTGCAATACTCATAGTACTGTTTACATTACTTTGGTTCTGGATGCGGAGTAGAAAGGCAAAAGCGGCGCCTGCGGCAGCTTAGGAAGCGGAAACAAAGGATACGGGCCAACCAAAAATTGCAAAAGTGAAAATTGGAATGAATATGCTGCTCTGGACAAATCATGTTACGGAGCAGCATTTTGGTATTATTGACACCCTTAAAATTACAGGGTATGATGGAATAGAACTATTCCTGGGCGAAGGCAAAGTTGCACATTATTCCCGACTGGGAGCACATTTTGCCGATCTCGGCCTGGGTGTGAGTTGCATTGCATCCCTGGCGCCGGAGGAGAATATTGCAAGTCCGGATGCGAAAACAAGGGCTGCGGGACTGGACAAACTGAAATGGTCCATCGATGCAGGGGCAGCACTGAATGCAGATGTTATTGCCGGTCCTTTCCATTCCAGTTTTGCCTATTTTACCCGGCAACCCCCTACCTCTGAGGAAAGGGGACGAAGTACGGAAATGCTGCGAAAAGCGGCAGAATATGCTGCACGGGCAAATATTATGCTGGCACCGGAAGCGCTAAACAGGTTCGAGTGTTATTTGTACAATACCATGGAGGATCTGCTTAAACTGGCCAAAGCAGTGAACCATCCGAATTTGGGTGCCATGTACGATACCCATCACAGCAACATTGAAGAAAAGAGTCAGGCCACGGCAATTAAGACCATTTCACCGGTCCTAAGGCATGTACACATCAGTGAAAATGACAGAGGGACCCCCGGCAGCGGGCAGGTAAATTGGGAAGAGGTATTCAGTACGTTGAAGGAGGTGAATTATGATGGCTGGCTGACCATTGAAGCCTTTAGCACGATTATTCCCGAGTTTGCAAATGCGATCAATGTTTGGCGCGATTATTCTCCTGCAGAGGAAATCTACACCAAAGGAATCCAGTTTATTAAGGAAGGGATGGAGCTATGAATGATAAGGTTTGAGGTTTTGAGCACGAGATTTTAAATGGATGTTTGGTGCCGGAGGCCATGAGTCTATGGAGTGAATTTAATACGTAAGTCAATGAGAAGATTAATTTGCCTGTTACTCTGTTTCTCCCTGTTTGCCTGCAAGGAACAGAAGAAAGAAGTGGCCCCCGCTGAGGTTAGGGAAACTCCGACGAAATGGCTCACTTTTGAGGGAACCGAAGAGAACGGACAACATATTGTGCTGGTTTCCGGGGATGAAGAGTACAGGTCGGAAGAGGCCTTACCCCAATTGGCAAAGATCTTGTCCACCCGTCATGGTTTTAAGTGCACGGTACTTTTCGCCCAGGATCCCGGGAAGCCAGGAATAATCAATGCGAATTATGTAAAGAACATCCCCGGGTTGAGCGTATTGAAAAAGGCCGATATGATGGTGATCTTTACCCGGTTCCGCGCACTCCCTGATGAACAAATGCAGCATATCGAAAACTTTTTGATGAACGGAAAACCGGTACTTGGCATCAGGACGGCGACGCATGCTTTTAATTTTGATGAAGGATCGGATACTGGCTTTCAACATTACAGCAATGGCTATTCGGGAGAGAAGTCAGCGTGGACGGATGGTTTTGGCCGACTTGTATTAGGTGAAAAATGGATTGCGCACCACGGGCACCACAAGCATCAAAGTACGCGTGGCCTGATTTCCGAAGGAGCGAAGGGGCACCCCATCACCAATGGAATTTCTGATGGAGACATCTGGGGTTCCACGGATGTCTATGGAGTACGGCTGCCATTACCAGGGGATAGTGAACCCGTTATTTTGGGACAGGTGATCAACAGGGCAGGGGAATACGATGAAGAGGATATCTGGTATGGCATGAAACCTACGGATGATGAGGTTGCACGAACCAATGATAAAGGCATTGATGTGGGCAACCCTTTGATGCCCATTGCCTGGACCAGGAGTTATCAATTGCCCGGGGGTAAGCGGGGAAGGGTGTTTACTTCTACGATCGGGGCCTCTAACGACCTGCTGATCGAAGGCACGCGCAGGTTGTTGGTAAATGCTGTTTTTTGGGCCATGGAGTTACCCGTACCCCCAAAGGCCGGGGTTGATTTGGTCGGTGAATTTGAGCCGACCAAATATGAATTCAGGGACGATGCATATTGGTTGGAAAAAGAATTGAAAGTGTCTGATTTTAAATAGTATAGTACCCTGTTTCGCAGGCCGGGACCTGGGAAGGATTTTACATTAATCATAGAACGTAACATATTTTTTATCCTTCGTGGCTCCCTCCCAAAGCGATCTATTTTTGAGGGATTCTTTACATCCCCATAAGCACCGCACTTTACCTCAACTACTTTTTCCAGGATCCCGGATACCGGGTCACCTGGACAGAACACTGTTAAATCGTACCGGTAAGGCTACAGGGTATTTAATAATTTCTTACATTTAAGGTAATCCTCCAGACTGTTGTATCATATCATTCGAAGGTTAATTCGGGACCTTAGATGGATGCGCAGCGATCGGCTTCCCCCTATTTTTAATCTGATACCGGAATGTTATGGAAAAACTAAAGGAAGAATGCCACATCAGCAATGCCCGGCTTGGGGAAAACCTGCTCATAGAATTCGATATCCGCATGGAAGGAAAGGTATTGGAGCTATGGACCAATGCCCCCATGGGAGGAAAGATCAACGCCTGGGTAAGCTTCTATGGGGACGATGCCCAGCTTGGGGATGAATTTTTACTTGCTTTTGATTATCCGATGAAGTTGTCTAATCCGGGCACTGAATTCCTGGAAGAACGGGCACAGATCCCTTTTCAGGGACCTGCTGCCATACCCGGTAAACCATTTATACTTGATGAGGACAAGAAGGGTCGGGATGAGGTATATGCCATTTTCTACCTTACCATGACCTTCAAAACATCTGAAGGGTTTGAAGTTGACGCCGTTATCTCCGATCTGGTACGAACGAATACGCTCAAAAAGGAATTGAAGGTAGGGTGAGATTTATGGAATGGAATCTGGTAGTTTTTCTGATTTCTTAGGTAGATTCGACCTGTTTTCCTGGATCCTTAAATTGGTTCTTCGCCTTGATTCGTCCTGATAAACAGTATCGATAACCTGATCAGTTGCAATGTAGTCATCAATGATTCGCTGTAACGTATTTTTAACCGAAGGGTGACAATTTACCATGGCCTCCTGGTAGTGTACTGCCGGCCTGCTCAATAATCTGGCCAGTGGGGGTTGCACCACGCCCCATTTGTTGTAACGGTACTTGTCATATCTGACCAGGGCTGTATCAATAGCGGCGTTATTCTCCTTTATTTTCTTCATCAATTCGACCGGATCTGCAACTTCCCCGTTAAGCGCATTTTTAATTTTCTGATAACTTAGTTTATGGGGCATCATAATGAGTTCCACGGCGAAGCCCCGGGCCCTTATTTTCTCAAGGATATACCGTGGTAATTTATCAATGGAGGTGACGGTACCTATAATGGATCCGATCTCACTGGCATCATTGATGCTTTTGGGTTTCAGCCCGAATTCAATGAGTTTTTGAGCGATATAAAAATCTTCGGAATTAATGATGTTGATAAATACAGGATTGATGCTTTTAAAATACGGTTTGGTACTGTCACCTGCCACGGCGTCGTATACTTCGACCGCGCTGAGCATCCCGGAATTCTCAAAATACCCGCCATCCAAATAACTGCCCTTGCTGAAAATTTTTGCGGTCGGGCTAAAAAAGGGGAATCGGTTCGTCGTGGAGATCGCACCAAAGTAGGAAAGCGTTTTGTCAGCATTATCCCCGTTAAAATCCGTGATGAGCTTTGCACCTGCAAAAGTACCTGGTGGGAAATTCACCGAAGAAGCCACGCCGTGTTGCCCTCCCACAGCAGTAGTATTGATGATCAGGGCCGGAAAAGTCTTCCCCCTGCTCTCATAGATTTTACGCCAATAGTCGTCAAAACCTATTTTATTGTAGGCTTTCATGCCTGTATTGGAGGCGTGATTCTTCATGCTTTTAAAGGACCGGTCGTTGCCTTCATAATTGAAAAATGGCAGGTATTCACGAATCCAGTCTCGGCCCAAAAGGTAGGTGAGTTCGTTGGAAAGGACATTGGAATTACCGATTCGTTCAATACGATCGGCAATGGCCGGGCCGTCTTCCTGTTCCAGGAGGAGGGATGCAAAATTCCCGATTCCCACAGCTCCTCCAGATACCCCTGACATCACCAGTGTACGGTTAAAAAATTCTTTATCGGATGCCTCTTCCAGTTTGTGAAGCAGCAACAGGTTCCAGAGGTTTGCCTTTAGGCCTCCGCCGTAAGAACCAACAAAAAAATAGTTATTGGCCCGGTCAGGAGGGTGTGGCATGGTCATGGACTCCAGATATTCAGATGAATCCAGAGCGTCGGTGTGCTCCCTTTTTACAAGACTTAGTTGGTGCAGGTCATTGGAAATATTGGAAGTAAAGGAAACAAAACCAATTAGCAGAACAAGGATCAGGGGAATACCGTACTTAAAAAAGTTCTCATAGGAATAACTTCCCTTGGGCTGACGATGGTAATATAGGACGTGTTTAAATGCGATGACAAAAATGGAGTAGAAAAGGATAATGTAGAGCACAATGATGACCAGGGGATTCAAAAAGGTGGCAAATTCAAACCAAAAATTGGCCAGGGTAATGACTGCCAGTGAAAGAAGGCCACTGAATCGCATCAACTTCAAATAATGTACGTTGTCACTTAACTTTCCAAAAAATCGATAAAAACGGCTTTCACCCCTGGTTGCTCCCTTGTCATATTTTTTGAAGATCTCTAAAGTATCCGGATCATACATGTCTTTATGATCAGTTTCCAATATTCGGGACCTGTATACATATTTTAAAAAGGTCCTGGCGATTTTAAACATAATATACAGGAACATCTGCGACCCCAGGGTGATCAGAAAAATAATAATACTCCACCGATCCCACTGCAGGAAGTAGGCAACCCCGGCTGATAGCAGCACCAGCAGGCTGCTGATCATATAATATTTAGGGAACCATTGTACATAGGAGATGACCTCCTTTACGGTCTTTTTCTTATCATCCTCCCCGGCATCACCACCTTCCAGGACCCTCTTCCACCGGGCGTATTTCTTGCCCTCCAGGGAATAGATAATAAGGGTGAGGATAAGCATAAAAATGGTAACGGTCAGCACATCGAATTGCACTTCAAAAAAGCGAGAAATCACCCCGAAAAAAATATTGAACAAGGCGATATAGAGCAAAATGCCAAGGCTTCTGCGCATCCCTTTGACCACCCTGTTCTTAAATGAACGGCTTTTTGCGGAATCGGACTTAACCGTATTAAAATAGACAGTCCCGAAACCCAGTAATTTAAATTTCTTATCCATTTCAAGGGTGACGCAGCTGTTGTCTCCATGGGTCCAGATATCTGCATAGATGGGATAGTGCGAGATGATGATAGCAAGAAAAGCGAGCAGAAACAGGAGGAATACAATATTCCATGGATGGTAGAAAAGGTCTACAATAAGGGTGCCCCCCTGGGGCATCATGGTAATCAATACATAGATCATAAGAATAAAAAGGATGCTGAACAGGGAAGACCATACAAAGCGCAATACCGATTTTAAATGCGGTATGACAAATGTTTTTAACAGCCAATAGATCAAAAAACAAAAACAGACGGCATAACAGACAATTTTTATATTGGAAATGATTTTCAGGTAGTTTCCCCAATACGCCCAATAACATACCCCTTCAAAGGCGTCGGTTAGAAATGCGAGCAGTGCAAATGAGATAAAGATACGCGAGGCCGGGGTTTTGGATTTTTTTACATCAATAAGGGGGATATCCTTGTCATCTTTTACAAGCATGCCGATAATAAGGAGCAAAG